>CAZONJ010000001.1:0-95262 GCA_964581225.1 uncultured Terriglobales bacterium
CGCGGGAACGGTGGTCCTGCAGTTCGTGGTCAGCAGGGGCGGGAACGTCGAAAATGTCCGACTCATCAGTGGAGACAAAATGCTTGCCGATGCGGCAATTCAGGCAGTCCGGCGCTGGAAGTACAATCCATTTCTCCTCAATGGAGAGCCGGTTACAAAGCAGTTGGAAGCTACATTCGATTTTTCTCTGCAATAAGCCCAGCGATGAAGCCGTTTCTAGTTTCAAAGGCCATCGTTCCCTGACGCCAATACTACTTTGTCATTCCGAGCGCAGCGAGGAATCCCTATCGCAACCAGTTGGCCCCGGACCCATGAATTGCATAGCTTCGTTTCTCAAACACATGTGCGATGGCATTGGCCTTTCAGCGCATCATCCGCTAACGCGTTGCGGTCGCAATGTGGCCCGCCAGAACCAAAGAAACAGGCAGACGCCGAAGGCCAAAGTCCCCAACCCGATCGCGATGTACTTCCAGCCATTGGTGAGGAATATATAGCTCCAGCCAAAGAACGCCAGCACCGCGGGTAGAGGATAGAGGAACATTTTATACGGTCGTTTTTCCGGCGGAAGTCTTCTGCGCAGCAGCGGCAGCGCGAATATCTGACCGATGAATTGGACCAATATGCGGGTGGTGAGCAGGGCGCTGATCACCTGGTCCAGCGAGAAGAAAGCGGAGACGATCGCTCCTGCGCCAAGCACCAGCAGGGACACATGAGGAAAGTCCTTGGTGGGGTGCAGCTTTGCGAATGGTTTGAAAAAATATCCATCGACGGCCGCCGCATAGGGAATACGCGAATACCCCAGCAGCAAAGCGAAGACCGAGGCGAATGCAGTCCACAGGATGAGCCCGGTAAAAAGGACGGCGATTTTATGTCCGTAGAGCCGTTGCATGAAATCGGAGACAATGTAGCTGGAATTCGCCGCCTCCCGCCAGGGGACCACGCCAATCACGATCGTCTCAATCGCCAGATAGGCCACGGCCGTGCCCAGAATGCAATACAGAATGGAGCGGGGAATCACCCGGGCGGGGTTGCGCACTTCATCCCCGATGTAGCAGACATCGTAGTAGCCCATGTAGTCATACATCGCGATCCCCATAGCGCTGCCAATCCCCAGAAAAAATCCCCTGGAAAAATTGAATGCGCCGGGAGGAAAGCTGAAAGCAAGCGATGCATTAAAATGCGGGGCCCCCAGCACAATAATGCCGGCCATGGTGATTACCGTCCCCGCCCATAACGTGATGGTCAGCGTGCCAATCTCGCGAATATTGCGATAGAGCAGGACGAGCGCAAGCAATCCCACCGCCGCGGCCAGCCAATGTTCCTGGCTTAGAGTGATTTTGGGCAGGAGATAGGCGGCATATTGCGAAAACCCGATCATCCCTGAGGCAATCTCCAGCGGGCCGCTCAACAGGAATTGCCATATAAAAAGGAATGCCATCAGGCGCCCCCAGCGCTGGGGTCCATAGGCTTCGCGCAAATATTGGTAGCTCCCGCCCGAGCCGGGCCAGGCTGCCCCCAGTTCGCTCCAGATTTGTCCATCGCAAATGGCGAGCATTGCGCCCAGCACCCAACCCAGCAATGCTTGCGGGCCGCCCATCGTCGTCAGCATGAGGGGGATGGTAATAAACGGCCCCACTCCCACTACGTTGGACATGTTCAGTGCCGTCGCCTGCAGCAGGCCGAAGCCGCGCTTCAAATGCGGGCGATGCAGGGTAGAAGGAGCGTCGGAAGATGAATTCAATGTAGGGTCGCTCAGCAGGCCAGTGTATCCTGTGATGAAATTTTGCGCCGCAAGCGGCATCCTTGTAATCTAGTCTGCTGCAAACTAGTCTGAAAGATAAAGCACATCGATCCATGCTCGCTTTCCGTAATCTGCGTAGTCTAACAGCAGCAGCAAACCTCTCCCCGGCAGAAGGGCCGGGTTAATCGAAAATGCCGGCCCCAGAGCATATAACAGCCTCAGTTTCCCAAAGCCGTATTGTTGAACCGGGTGTCTGGGGCACTCTTCAGCAGCCATTGTTTCGTGGACTGTGGATCGCGGCCATCGTCTCTTATACCGGCACCTGGATGCAGAATATGGCTGCGGGCTGGTTAATGACCTCGCTCAGCTCCTCTCCCCTGATGATCAGCCTGGTGCAAGCCGCAACCAGCTTTGCGGTATTTTTTGTTGCGCTTCCCGCCGGGGCGCTGGCGGATATGGTGGACCGGCGCAAGCTGCTGCTGATCGCGCAATCCTGGATGGTCGCCGCCGCAGCCATCCTGGGCGTACTTACGATTCGGGGCGCGGTCACTCCGGGGGGTCTGCTGCTGTTCACATTTTTTATGGGACTGGGCGCGGTCATGAACGACCCCGCATGGCAGGCCATTACCCCCGAGATCGTGAGCAGCGAGTGCCTTCCTACCGCAGTGGCGATTAATTCTGCCGCATTCAACATCGCGCGCGCGGCTGGCCCGGCGCTGGCAGGGTTGGTAATCGCAACTTTTAATTCCGGCGCTGTTTTTCTATTGAATGCCGCGTCATTTTTTGGGGTGATCTTTGTGCTGGCGCAATGGCGACGCGCTCCCCGCATCGCGCATGAGCATGGCAGGCGGCTCTTAGCCTCGATTCGCGCCGGTATAGTGCATGTCTCGCGAGACGCAACCCTCAAAGCCGTCCTGGTCCGGACCGGGCTCTTCAGCTTTTTTTCGAGCGCGCTTTGGGCGCTGCTACCGGCCATCGCAAGAGGGCACGGTTCGGTCGGTTACGGAATTATCTTTGGGCTTATGGGCCTGGGCTCGCTTCTGAGCGCAGCGCTGCTTCATCATCTTCGCCGCAGATGCTCCATCGACGTTGTGGTAGGCATTGCCACCTTGTTGTTTGCCGGCGCGAGCTTCAGCGCAGGACGTATTGAGACTTTTTGGGCCCACTGCCTGGTTTTCATCTGCGCCGGCTTCGGATGGATCTGCGCGGTCGCCAGCTTTAACCTGGTGGCCCAGACCGCTGCCCCGGACTGGGTGCGCGCCCGCATGCTTTCTATGTATGTATTGGTATTGCAGGGAGGGATGTCCATCGGCAGCGTCCTCTGGGGCGCGATCGCAGACCGGGCCGGAGTTCCCTCTGCATTGACCTATGCTGCCGCCGGGCTGGTGGTGGGACTGGCTGTGGGCCCCTTTCACTCCTTGCGCGTACCGCTGCGCGATGTCACTATGGCCCCGCAGCAATAGTTTGGAAGGAATAGGCTCTGACTCAGGTTTTCAGAGGAGGATAAATATGAACCACAGATGGACCGCAGTCGCTTCACTGGTGATTCTTGCAGCATCACTGGGCCTTGCTCAGGCAAGCGGCCCCGCCACCAGCTCGCCTCAAACCACTACTACCAGCAGCTCTCCGCAAGCGGCGCCTGCCATGGCCAAGGCGTTGGAAGGCGAGCTCAATCGCATTGAGCGGGAATTTGTCTCCGCCGCCGAAGCCATGCCGGAAGACAAGTACGCATTTGCTCCCAGCAATGGGGAATTCAAAGGCGTCAGGACCTTCGGCCAGCAGGTAAAGCACGTCGCCACCGCCAATTACATGTTTGGCGCGGGCATTGCAGGTGAAAAGCCGCCGGTGGATCTCGCCGGTGGGGAGGGCGCAGCCTCGATCCAATCCAAAGCCGACATCGTCAAATACGTGAAAGATTCCTTCGCCTATGTCCACAAGGCATTCCAGCAGATTACCGCTGACAACGCCGTTACTCCGATTCCTTCTCCCTTCGGCAAAGGACAGGTGACAAGGCTTGGGTTAGCCGTGCTTACGGTCGGACATGGCTTCGATCATTACGGACAGATGGTGGAGTATTTGCGGATGAACGGCATTGTCCCTCCGGCCAGTCGCAAATAATAAATCAATTTCGTTGCAGCAAAAATGGCGGGCTAAGCGCCCGCCATTTTTGTCCCTGATGCAGCCTATCGGGGTGTGCTGGGGGTCGTGGTGTCCGGTTGCGCTGAGCTGCCAGCCGGGTTAGCGATCCCAGATTGCCCGTTCCCAGTGTTGGTTGGAGCCGCTGGGGTGGATGTCTGGGCCGCCGGCGAAGTTCCGCCAGTCGGGGTCATCGTTCCGCTGTTCGCGCCATTCTGGGTTGCAGCAGTGCCGTTCTGTGTGTAGGTGGATTCGCCCGTGGATGTGCCGGCAGGAGTTTGCGTCAATCCAGCGTTGATGGATTCGCCGGAAACCACTAACTCCACGCGCCGGTTCTGCTGGCGTCCCTGAGCGGTCGTGTTGCTGGCGATTGGATTCGACTTGCCCAGACCCTCCGCCGCTACGCTGTTCATGTTGATGCCCTGGGAGATCAGGTAATCCCGCACCGCCATGGCCCGTTGTTCCGAGAGATGCTGGTTGTATTCGTCGCCGCCAACATTATCGGTATAACCGTCGATTTTCAGTTTCAGGTCAGGATAGGCAAGGACGATTCCCGCCACCTTCGCCAGCTTCTCTCTCGCCGATGGCTTCAGCGTATATTTTCCCGTATCGAAGAGCACGTCGGACATATTGACGATCAGCCCTTGCGCGGTTTCGCGGGTGGCCAAAATGCTGTTCAGCTGCTGACGCAGCCGCTCCCGCATCTGCACCTTCTCAGCCTCAGCCTGTTGCGCGCGTTGCGATGCAAGCTGGGCCTGCTGCTGGGCCTGTTGGGTCTGGGCCTGCAATGCTTGCTGCTGTTGCAGCGCAGCCTGACGGGCCGCCTCGGCATCCGCCTTTTCCTGTTGCGCTTTTTGGGCAGCGGCATCCGCCTCTGCCTTGGCCTGCTCCGCCTGGGCCTTGGCCTGCTCCGCCTGCTCCTTCTGTTGCTCCGCCGTAGCGCGCTCGGCCTCAGCCTGAGTACGCCCCTGAGCTTCCTGCTGCGCCTTCGCATTGGCTTCCGCTTCGCGCTCGGCCGCAGCCGCGCGTTCCTTGGCTACCGCTTCGTCACGCTGCTTGCGCAGGGAAATGATGCGGGCATCTTCCGCGTCCTGCACCGCCTCTCGGGCGGAGGCGATCACTTGCTTGCTGCCGGAATGGCTGTGCTGAAAGCCTTCCGCATTCAGCAGCTCGGTTTTCGCTTTTTGGATGCTGTCAGCCGCGTATTGGTCGGCCTGCGCCACCTCCGCCAGGTCCACGGCATTGCGGGCTTCTTCCAGCTCCAGGGGCACCTTGTGGTCGCTTTTGGCTATTTTCAAATTGGCCCGGTTGAAATTCTGCACATACTGGCCGCGTGGCAGCAACTGGTACTTTGCATCCACCTGCTCGATCGTGCCCACGGTCTCGGGACGAACGTTGTTTTCCAGCACAACCGCATCGCTGGGCTGGGTCACGGCATAGTAAGGCTCCGCAGTCACAATCAACCCAAAGGCTTGCAGGTCAGTGGTGACGTTGATGGCGCTTTTCGACCCATCCAGCAATACCTCTCCTAAATTCTGAGGACGGCCTTCCGGCGTGATCGCCCACAGCACATAGGTCAGATATTCAGGACCAAAGCTGCTGGCCGGCAGCAGATGATCGAATTTCGCGTCGATTACTAAGCGGCCGCGGCGGCTGTCCACGACGGCGCTGCCCCGGGCATTGGGCTCCAGAGTAGTCCCGGCAAAGTCAATCTTAGTGCTCCCGCTGCGGTGCCGGTAATTGATGGCTTTGATGGTACGGTCGACGACCGCAATGCGGTAGATAGGTACCGAACCGCTTACGTCCGCCTGGGCATTGCTGTTGTCGCGCGGCTGCGATGTTGGATTGGCCTCCTGGGCCGCCGCCATGCCGCAAATCAGGAGGACTGCTCCAATTGATTTAATCATTTCGAGTAACTCTCTTCCTGAAGCAGAGCACGTTGGTGGGTTCCGCTTCGACAGGGATACGTACATTGACTTGTGATGCAGCGCAAGCTGTCCGGGTGTGCTGGGCGAAATAGCCTGACCTTCGGAGTGGCCGATCCAATCCGACTAGCTCACCAGCTTGAGCTCTTTTGGGTTAGGTTCCTTTGGCTGAGGATCGGGCTGCTCTTTTGTAGGTAGCTTCTGGCGGGCGGCCTTTATCATCTCAGAATTGACCTCAGCCCCGATCAGGAAAGCCGCGCTGCTGATATAAAACCAGAGCAGCAGGGCCACCACCGCGCCCAGCGCCCCATAACTTTTGCTGAAATTTGCGAAATGTTGCAGGTAAATGCCGAATCCGTAGGAGGCCAGGATCCATAGCAAAACGGCAATCACGGCCCCGGGGATGGTTTTCGAGAATCTCCGCTGCTCCACGTTGGGCGCGAGATAATACACCACCTCGACGGTCAGCACGGCAACCCCAACCGCCACAAACCAGCGCAAATAAAGCCAGGATGAAATGAATATCGGGCCAAGCCCAAGGTGCGCGAACAGCTTTCCGCCCCACTCCGGCCCTAAAATCATGGAGGCGAGTACGATGCCAACTAAGAGCCCCACAATGAATGTCAGCCCGATGGCCAGGGGACGCGTCTTCCAGAATGGACGCCCCTCCTGTACGTCATAGGCGACGTTCAGGGCCTCAATCATCGCGGAAAATCCACCCGAGGCCGACCAGATCGTCCCCAGAAAGCCGAAGGAGAGAAAGCCGGTGTTCTTGCCCTTCATGATGTCCGAGAGCACCTTCTCAACCAGGGTGATAGAGTCGCCTGGCACCAGATGCCGCATTACACCCATGATCTGGCCGAAGAGATCGGGAATAGGGATGTATCCGAGCAGGCTGGCCATAAATACCAGGAGCGGCAAAAGCGAGAGAAAGAAGTAATAAGCCAGACTGCCGGCAAAGGCGAGCAGGTGGTTGCGGTCCAGGTCAAGAAACGCCTTCTTTGTCGCCTGCGAAATCTGGGTAGCTGTGAGCATCAGAGACATTCGACTCTCGCGAACTTTGCTTGAGGTGGGATGTCTCGTGATCGCCAGAGGGATGTTCCAGGGTTAGGCGAGAGAGGATACAAAAACTAAGGCCCAATGGATTTTCTGCATTGGACCCTATCTGCAACATACGGTTTTACTTGCGGGAGCCGGTGCTTCTCAGGGATTTCGGGTCGGACATGTTTCTTGGGGAAACCCGATCGAGGGTTGAGATCATCAGCTGCGCGGCCGCCGGAACTCCAACTCGACCGCCGCGAACGATGTCTCTCGCCGTCAAACTTCGTCCATATATCTTTTGATTGGCGCTATTGTCCTGGCGCAGCGTCGATCCTTCGAGCGACACGCCGGCAAACAGCCCGCGCGCGCGGGAGTAAGAGAGGATCTCTGCCCGCAGATTCAGATCGGTTGCCGCTTCCGCATCGCGCCCTTTCGGACCCGCCGCTGCCGAGGCGTCTCCACCCAGCTTCACTTTGCTCTTCAGCAGGGACTCGACGCCCCGCGGGCTGTTGACCAGCAGAACAAAATCCGTCTCCTGGCCGCCCAGTTGAAATCCGATGTTGCCGCCCTCCAGGGCGAACATTGAAGGCGCGCTCCACCGGCCGGTAAAGTTCTCTCCCGTACGGCAGGACATAGCGCCGCGGCCATAGCTGCCGCCAATCCCTATGGCAAGTTTCTTGACTGAAGGGATAATCACCACGCACTCGGCCCGGTTCAGGATAGGTTTCGGAATGTTGTCAGGAATATCCAGGATCTCCTTCAATACCTCTCCAGCCTCTTTCAGCCGGTTCTGTTCTTTCTCCTGGGCGAATGATGCAACGGAAAATAACAATAAAAGTGCGACGGCAAGCGATGTCTTCTTCATGTTCTCCATCTTCTCTCTGAGCAGCATTTCAGGATGGTTGTTGCTCCAACAACATTATTAAGGAACCCGAAGCGTATGAAGTGCCGGAAGTCTAGCGGCATATGTACTCTTCTGGTACGTCTGGGATCGCGAGCGCGCGGCCATCGGCGCTAAGCCACAACGGATTCCTGAACGCGCTCCAAGACCGAAAATCCGGCAAAGCGCACGCGCGATCAGGAAGCCGGATTTTTGCCGAGGAATTGATGGTAGGCGCGTACTTCTGCCCGATGCGCATCGCAATTGTGGATGGCGAAATTATCTTCCACCTGGACTGAGGGAAGCAAGGGCTGGTTTTCTTTGCTTTGCTCTACGCGATTGAGGAAGACCTGCCCACACTCGCTGCATTTCCATCCTACGGGACGGACCGAGATGTAATACTGCGGGACCAGGCTACGCACTGTATCCACTATACGCTTCTTCGGCTACCCCGCCCCGCTTTATTGGTTCCCACGCCCCGCGTGCTGGCCTGCCCATCGGCGCTGTATTTGAATTATTGTTGATGTATGACGACATTCATTGCCTCAGAAGATCAACCCACCAAGGCTTCCGGCGAGATCGCGCCGCCGAGCGCAAGGAAGGTCCGCACCGAAACCAACATCCATGGCGATAGCCTGGTGGACGACTATCTCTGGCTCAGAGACAAATCGAATCCTGAGGTGGCCCGCTACCTGGAGGAGGAGAACGCCTACGCCGACTCCGTCATGAAGCCCACCGCAGAGTTGCAGAGGAAGCTCTATGAGGAGATGGTGAGTCATATCAAAGAGACGGACGTGAACGTTCCATATAAGCAAAAGGACTATTTCTATTACTCGCGTTGGGAGGCGGGGAAGCAATATCCCATTCTGGCGAGGAAGCATGGCAGCGTGGAAGCCCCGGAGCGGATCACGCTGGATTTGAACGGGCTCGCGAAAGGCGAGCAGTTCATGGCGCTGGGTGGCTATGAAGTGAGCGACGACGGCAACCTGCTGGCCTACTCGACCGACAATACCGGCTTTCGCCAATACCGGCTGCATGTCCGCGACCTGCGCACGGACTTCGATTTGCCCGACACTGCCGAGAAGACCGGCTCGCTGGTCTGGGCCAGCGACAATCAGACCCTCTTCTATACAGTCGAGGACGAGGCCAAGCGGCATTACCGCCTTTATCGCCACAGCCTGGGCGCGGACAGCCAAAACGATGAACTTGTCTTTGAAGAAAAAGATGAGCGCTTCAATATTTATGCCGAGAGGTCGCGAAGCGGTAAGTACATCTTTCTGGTCTCTTCAAGCCACACCACATCGGAGGTCCGCTATCTGGAAAGCTCCAGCCCGCGAGGCGAGTGGAAGCTGATTGCCCCGCGTCAGCAGGATGTGGAGTACTATGCCGAGCACATCGGCGATCGCTTCTATATCCGCAGCAACGATAAGGGCCGCAACTTCCGCCTGGTCTCCGCGCCGATCAGCGCTCCCGGAAAAGAGAACTGGAAGGAGCTTGTCCCCGTCCGCGAGGATGTGATGCTCTCTGAATTTGGGCCTTTTCAGGATTTCTATGTCCTGGTGGAGCGTGAAAACGGGCTGCCGCAGCTCACGGTCGTCGACCTGGCGGATGGAGCACGCCAGCGCGTTGCCTTTCCGGAGCCGGTCTATACCGCAGCGCCGCAAATGAATCGCGAGTTCAAGACGCGATACTTTCGCTATGCCTACCAGTCGCTGGTCACTCCCGCCTCGGTTTTCGACTACGACGTCGAGCAGCACACCGCAACCCTGCTCAAGCAGACCGAGGTCCCGGGTGGTTTCGATCCCGCAAAGTACCGCTCCGAGCGTCTGTGGGCCATCGCCAACGATGGCGTGAAGGTCCCGATTTCGGTGGTGTATCGCCGCGACTTGAAGAGCGGAGACGGGACCAATCCTTTGTATGTGTATGCCTACGGATCGTATGGGGCCACGCTGCCGGTGACCTTCAATTCCAACCGTCTTTGCCTGCTTGACCGAGGCGTGGTGATGGCCTATGCGCACATCCGCGGCGGCGGGGATTTGGGCAAGCGTTGGCACGATGCTGGACGCATGAGAAACAAGATGAATACCTTCAACGATTTCATCGCCTGCGTCGAATACCTCACTGCGAACAAGTATGGCGCGCGCGATAAGGTAGCCATCGAAGGCGGCTCGGCCGGCGGCCTGCTGATGGGGGCGGTGAGCAATATGCGTCCCGAGCTGTTCAAGGCGGTGGTCTCGCATGTTCCCTTTGTCGATGTGATGAACACTATGCTCGATGCTTCGCTGCCGCTCACGGTGCCGGAGTACGAGGAGTGGGGAGATCCCAACCAGAAGCCGGCGTACGATTACATGCTCCAGTATTCGCCTTACGACAATCTGAAGAGGGGAGCGTATCCGGCGATGCTGGTGAAGACCTCGTTTAACGATAGCCAGGTGATGTATTGGGAACCGGCCAAGTACGTTGCCAGGCTGCGCACCCTGAAGACCGACAGAAATGTGCTGCTGCTCAAGACCAATATGGCGGCAGGTCATGGCGGGGCCTCCGGCCGCTACGAGCACTTGAAAGAAATCGCATTTGATTATGCTTTTCTGCTCACCCAGTGGGGTATCGCGCAGTAGGGGATTGGCTTGTCATTTCGAGGAGCGCGGCGGCGAGAAATCCCTACAGGCTTTAATGCAATTCATGGACCCAAAGCTGCTTCCTGTGGAGTAGGGATTCCTCGCTCCGCCCGGAATGACAATTCAAAAGTCTTCTCATTGCGTTTGAGCTAGACGAGTTCGGACAATGACGTTCTTTTGAAACTTGAAACTGCTCAAAGACTCCTCACCGCACTCGGAAATGATAATAGTAGAAGCGCTACTTACATCAGTTTTATCTATCCCGCTTATTCGCTTAAGCTGCGCCATAGTTTTGTAATGCTCCAGAAAGAATTTATGAATTGGACTGCTTTCTAGTCAGCCTGTACCTTTCAGCTAGCAACAAGAAAGTTGCGCGTTCGTCAACTCAGATCGGGGCGAGTTCAGGAAGGTCCGTTCGCAACACGGCTGAACGCGAATCAAAACCAATTCAAGGAGCTAACAATGTCTGCCACGGTGCAGCACTCAGTAAAACTGTCTCTCACACAGAAGATGTCGCGATTGGCCGTCCGGCTGCGGGACCCGGAATGGCGCCGGTACGCTAAGCTTCTGTTCGCCGGGAAAGCGATGGGCATCGGTTTGCTTCTGCTCGTCATCACCGTACTCTCCACACTCTTTTTCTCTCCATTAAAGGTCTTTGCCGCCGATGCGGAGGTGAAAGCGGCAGACATCGTCAATCCGATCAACACGGTGTGGACACTGGTCGCCGCCTTCCTGGTTTTCGGAATGCAAGTGGGCTTTACCATGCTGGAGGCGGGCTTCTGCCGCTCGCGCGAGACGGTGAACGTGCTGATGGAATGTATCGTGGACACCTGTCTCTGCGGCATCCTCTTTTATGCCTTCGGTTTTGCGTTCATGTTCAGCCACGGGAACGGCTTCATCGGGTATCACTGGTTCTTCCTCAAAAACGCTCCCGCAACTTATGAAACTACCGGAGTAGCATTCCTGGCCTTCTGGATCTTCCAGTTTGCTTTTGCCGATACCTGCTCCACCATCACCTCGGGCGCGATGATCGGACGTACCGGCTTCGTCGGCGACCTGCTTTACAGTGTGGCAGTCTCCGGCTTTATCTATCCGATCATCGGTCACTGGGCCTGGGGCCCCGACGGTTTCCTCGCGCTCATGGGTAGCGACGGCCATTTCTGGGCTAAGTTGGGAATGGGCTTTCACGATTTCGCCGGATCGACGGTCGTGCACACAATAGGCGGCTTCGTCGCGCTGGCCGGGTCGATTGTCCTCGGTCCGCGCCTGGGCCGCAAATTCAAACGCGACGGTGGAGCGCCCATGCTGCCGCACGATCTCACTATCGCCGCATCGGGCGGACTTCTTCTCTGGTTCGGCTGGTATGGTTTCAATCCTGGCAGCACGCTCTCTGCAATGGATTTTGAGGGGATTGGCCGTGTTGCCGCCAACACCACCCTTGCGGCCTGCGCCGCCGGACTCACTGCCATGGCCTACGCCTACATGATGACCAAAAAGTGGGATGTGGGCTTTACCGTAAACGGCTTCCTTGCCGGTCTGGTTGCCATCACCTGCCCTTGCTATTGGGTCAGCCCCACCGGCGCGATCCTGTTGGGAGGCGTTGCCGGAGTGGTTGTGGTCCTGGGTGTCGAGCTGCTGGAATGGCTGCGGATCGACGATCCTATCGGCGCGGTCCCGGTGCATGGTATTTGCGGGATCTGGGGGACGATTTCCCTGGGGCTGTTTGCCTGCGGTAAATATGGCTCGACCGGACCGATTTCGGCGGACAATTCCGCGCCGCTGAAAGGCCTTTTCTATGGCGGCGGGACGCAGGTGCTGGTGGCCCAGATAGTCGGCAGTTTTGTTATCACCACTGCTACCTTCGCGATTTCAATGGCCGTGATGTACCTGGTCAACGCAACCGGGACCCTGCGCATCTCCGCCGAGGGAGAGCTTTACGGTATGGACCTGCACGAGCACGGGATTTCGGCCTATCCGGAATACGTCATCTCGTCTTTGGCCGCGCCGGCGGGAATGGCCGAACATCACGCTATGGCCGAAAAGCAGGCTGGAGTCTCGGTCAATACCATGGCGCGCACCGCGATGGAGACAAAATGAAAATCTCCATCATCTCTCTAACCGCTGCCGCTATTTTGTGCTTCGACGATAGAACCTGTTACGGAAACGTGAGGGAACAACGATGACAAAACTGGAAGCGATCATTCAGCCGACCAAGTTTGAAATGGTCAAAGAGGCCCTGATCGAGATTGGTGTCGATGGCATGACGGTCTCGGAGGTGCGGGGACACGGCCGGCAGAAGGGCCATACTGAAGTCTTCCGCGGCCGGGAATACGATATCGATCTCCTGCCTAAGGTCAGGGTCGACGTGGTAATACAGGACGACCTGGTGGACGCTGCGGTCGATGCCATCATCAAAGCGGCCTCCACTGGGAAGATCGGCGACGGAAAGATATTCCTCTACAAAGTGGAGGAGGCAATCCGTATCCGAAGCCATGAGCGGGGCGCCGCCGCGCTTTAGCTCGACTCCGCGCTGCCGGCGTAAGCGGGGAACCCCTCCTCCTCGCTCGCGCAGGCAGCGTGGATTTACGCCACAAGCCGCTTTTGAGTCAAAACAGTAAACGGGCCGGGGAGGTCAGGGGCGCATGGGGCAGATGGACCAGTTGTATGCGATCAGTCATTTTGTACATAGGCTGCGAATACAAATGAGGTTCGGCGAGCTGTCGCGCGCGCCTCTGAAGCTGCTGCGGCTGCAATTGCAGGGCGAATCGGCGGAATGCGACTGGATGGCGCGTCCTCCTGACCTGTGGGATGCAGACCTGCCGAGCGCTATGCGTGAGCGCAACGCGTCCTTGCAGGCGCTGGAAGATGCGATCGCTATGCGCGGGCTGCTGCTCCATGCACTTCCGGATATCCACTCTGCGGTGTTTCGGGTCTATCGCCAGGCAAAGCACGGGCCGGACGAATTGATGATGACAGGAGAGATCGCCAGAGAGGACGACGAAAAGGTGAGGGTGCTCTCCATCGCCATGCGGGCAAAGCTGCTCGGCTTCCGATTTTTCATGGAGAATGGGATCCTGCAGCCACTGCAATCCAACAGCTAAATCCGCTCAGGATTGCTCGAGCTTCGAAATCGGGGAAGCGCTCTTTGCCTGATTGGGGTTGAACTTTTTACAAAACAAAAAAGGCGATCATCGAATGATCGCCTTTTTAATGCTTTGCAGCAGAAATTAGAGAGCGCGTACGTTCTCGGCCTGAAGACCCTTGGGGCCCTTGGTCACGTTGAACTCGACCTGCTGGCCTTCTTCGAGGCTGCGGTAGCCGTTCGACTGAATGGCAGTGTGATGAACGAAAACATCTTCCCCGCTCTGACGGCTGATAAAGCCAAATCCCTTGGTGTTGTTAAACCACTTCACTGTTCCTTGTTCCATGATATTGCTAGTTCCTTCAATGTGTTGATGTTACGTTTGACGAACCGGAGATTTCTTGAGGGCAGGGACTGGCTTTTAACAAAGGCGAGGACTGCTCACAAACAACTTCGGATCTCACGTACAAACAAAGTATAACATAGGTCCAAACCGCCTTCCGCAATTATTTTTAGCCGGAAACCGCTGATTCCGCGTGTTTTACAGGCGGTTCATCACCGAGGCAAAGTAGGCCGCGCCGAAGCCGTTGTCGATGTTGACCACCGCCGTGTTAGGGGAGCAGGAGTTCAACATACCCAGCAGGGCGGCGATCCCGTGGAAGGAAGCCCCGTAGCCCACGCTGGTCGGTACCGAGATCACCGGAGCGGCGACCAGCCCGGCGACTACGCTGGGAAGCGCCCCCTCCATTCCCGCGCAAACGATCAGCACCCGCGCCCGGTCCAGTAAGTCACGATGTGACAACAAGCGGTGCAGTCCGGCCACGCCCACATCGTTCAGGCACTCCACCTGGTTTCCCATCAGCTCGGCGGTGATGGCCGCCTCTTCCGCCACAGGCAGGTCACTGGTACCGGCGCAGAGCACGGCGATGAGACCCCGGCCGCGTTGGGTGCGATCGCGATGCAGGACAATGCATCCGGAGCGGGGATGGAATGCGGCTTCGGAGACGTGCTGCCTTACTGCCTCATAAGCCGCGCTGGTAGCGCGCGTCGCCAAGACATTGCCGCTCTGGGCGGCCATGGCGAAAAATATCTCGGCGATCTGCTCCGGCGTCTTGCCGGCTCCATAAATCACCTCCGGCATGCCGACGCGCAGCGGACGATGGTGGTCCACCTTGGCGAACCCCAGGTCCTCAAATGGAAGATGCCGCAGCTTTGCCAGCGCCTGATCGGCGGTCATGCGGCCATTTTCTACCTCTTCAAGCAGCTTGCGCAGGGATTCAGGATTCATATCACGCGATTTTGGAGCTGGTATTCTCCCGCTGCTCCAGGTAAATGCGAATCGCCTCCTGCTGGACCTGCTTTAGCGGGAGCGCATTGGCTTCGGCGATGCGGCGGCAGTCTTCATATTCCGGAGCGAAGTTGGTTTGTGCGCCGTTCATCTCCGCCACCTTCAGCCGGACCTCTCCCCAGGGCGTGCGTACCGCAACCACGCTGCGGGCGAGTATGTCGCGGCGCTCTTCACGGGTGCGGATCCCGAGCGTGCTGGTCTCGCGAAAGAGAAGCTCGCGCAGAGGCGGAGCATTCTCAGGCCGGCAGATCACCGTGAGCAATGCGCCGGGACGGCCCTTCTTCATCTGCACCGGGGCGCTGAAAAAGTCGAGCGCGCCTTCGGCCAGTGCCCGCTCGGCCACGTATCCGATCACCTGGGGGCTGATGTCGTCGAGCTGGGTTTCGAGCACGGTAATAGTTTCGCGGGTAGAGGATGCGGAGGAAAATCTCTGTGGCAGCTCTGCTGTTTCTCCCACGGTGAGCCGCAGGACATTGGGCCTTCCCACCGGGTTGCGCGTGCCCGCGCCGTAACCGATGGATTCCACCTGCAGCGCGGGAAACGAAGTAAAACTGCATCCCAGCGCGCGAATGAGCGCCGCGCCGGTAGGTGTGACGAGCTCGCTCTGGATTCCAGAAGAGTAGACCGGCACGCCTTTGAGCAGCTCCAGAGTAGCCGGCGCGGGGACCGGGAAGGCCCCGTGCGCACACTTCACCCTGCCGCCACCCACATCAAGGGGCGAGCATATCCATTGGTTGACGTTCAACGCATCGCAGCCCACGGCTGCGCACACGATGTCCACAATGGCGTCGACCGCTCCCACTTCATGGAAGTGTATGCGCTCGATCGGAACATTATGAATATGCGCCTCGGCCTCGCCCAGTAATTCGAAGGCGCGAACGGCGGTCTGCTTGGCCGCAGGCGCAATCTCGGCTTTTTGAATCAACTCGCGAATTGCGGAGAGGGAGCGCCCATGATGGTGCTCAGCCCCGTGCGCATGATCAGGATGATGGGAATGGGAGTGCTCCAGGTGGCCATGATCGTGATCGTGGTCATGCGTATGCTGGTGTACATCTCCATGCTCGTGGTCATGGGAATGATCGTGAGAATGGGCGTGGATGTCAGAATCCGGCTTATCGGCAACGCGCCCTGCGACCAGCACGTCGATCTTGGCAGCGCCGATCCCGCTGCGATCTACTTTTTGGAGCTTCAGCTCGGCCCCCAAGCCGAGCGCCGCTACGCTCTTCCGCAGCAGCTCGAAGCTGACGCCGGCATCGACCAGGGCGCCCAGGAACATGTCGCCGCTGATGCCGGAAAAACATTCTAGATAAGCGATTCGCATAAAAGGCAAGGCCCTTCATTCAATGAAAACTTCATGCAACCTGCTTGCGCCGTTTAGCCTGCGCGCCCAATGGAGGCAAGGGGCAGCACCGCGTTCATGGAGCCGGAGCGATATCCTTCACAATCGAGGGTGACGTATTGAAAGCCGAGTTTCTTGAAAATCGCAACCATCTGGTCCGCCATATCGAGGGAGAAGGCGCGCGCCATCTCCTCTTTCGCAATCTCAATGCGAACAATCTCTCCATGGTGCCGCACCCGAAACTGGCGGAAGCCAAGCTGCCGCAGCGCGTCCTCTCCTCTTTCCACTGCCTCCAATGCCTCGCGCGTGACTGGGCGGCCATACTCGATGCGCGAGGAGAGACACGCCGACGCCGGCTTGTCCCACACGCGAAGACCGGCCTGCTGCGCCAGCTCGCGGACCTCGGCCTTGTTAAGCTTTGCCTCCACTAATGGCGCGACCACTCCGTGGAGCCGGGCCGCCTGCTGGCCGGGACGGAAGTCCCCCTGATCGTCCAGGTTCATGCCATAAGCGATGTGCGCGAAGCCCAGCCTCTGCCGGTGCTCTTCCATCACGTGGAAAAGCTCGTCCTTGCAATGAAAACAGCGGCTGGAATCGTTGCGCGCGTACTCCGGACGATCGATCTCGCCGGTCTGCACCACCTGGAGAGGAATCTGCTGCTCCCCGGCAAAGGCAATGGCGTCCTGCATCTGGCTGCGCGCCAGGCTGGGAGAATCGGCGAGCACCGCAAGCATGCGTTCGCCCAGCACCCGATGCGTCGCCCATGCCAGATATGCCGAGTCGATTCCCCCGGAGTAGGCCACCATCACACTGCCTAGCTGGCGCAGGCGCTCTTCAAGCTGCTCCTGTTTGGTTGCTGCGCCCGATAATTGTGATATTTGCATCCCTTCACTCGCCCAAAGGTGGAAGTATCGAAGATACCCCGAATAAGAAAAGTATCCCGACGGCAAAGCTGTATGCCGCGGTCAATCCGGTAAACACTCGCATCAGCGATGGCATGGTCTTTCCCATGCGGAAGATGCCCGCGGCTGAGGCTGTCATGAGGGTGTTCATCGCCAATAACCCCACCAGAAACATCATAAGCCCGAGAAAGCCTTTGCTGGCCCCGCCCAGGTTCGCCGCCAATAAAAATAGAAGAAGCTGGCTCGGCGTCTCCGCGCCGATGCCATGAATAATGCCGACGAGAAACACCGACTTCCGATCATAGTCCCAGCGAAAGCGCTCCGGCCTAGGCAGCGTCTCTTGCGCAATGACGGAACGCGCCTTCCAGTGGAGCCATTGCCACCCGCAGATCAGCAGAGCGATGCGCGATGGCGGGATATGGGAGTGCTTCCGGCTAAAGAGGCTCCCCAATACGTAAATCGCCAGCACCACCAGCGTGCCTCCTACCAGCCGCTCCGCAAAGCGGTCCACTCCACGAGGCAAAGAGAGCTGAAAGAAGATGACTGCCGATCCCAGCGCGGCCACGGTCGCGGCATGGCCCAGGGCGTAGAGCAATCCCAGACGCATCGCCCGCCGCGTCGAGCTTTGCACGCTGGTGATGTCGGAGATCGCCGCGATGTGATCGTAATCGAAGCCGTGCCGCAATCCAAGCACACCGGCAGAGAGTAAAGCCAGGTCCAAAGGCAGGGCCATAATGCCGTCTCAGTTCTCCAGAGTCGATTCCAGGGCCGGAAACAAGCTTATCCCAGCCATTGCGGATTGTGGTAGGTGCCGTCGAACGTATGGCTGGTCTTGTATAACTCGAATTGGCCCTTCCGGGCCACATTCGCGGTTTTGGCCAGCAATGCTGCACGCTCCTCCCGGTTTAAAGGATGGAAGTTGCGCGCGGTCCGGAGCGCCTGCTGCAGTACGTCCATGGAATCGCAGCCGGTGATGACTACGCTGGTAGGCAGGTTCAATGCGTAGGTCAGGCACTCCACCGGGGTGACCGCCTTGCTCTGCAGGATTACGCCACTGCCCATCGGCTTCATCCCCAGGACGCCGATGTTTTTCTCCACCAGCATGGGAAGGACGATCTTCTCGAAGCTGTCGAAGTGCGCGTCCATCACATTGAGCGGCATCTGCACCGTGTCGAAGAGAAAATTATGCCGGACGGCGGTGAGGAGCATCTTGCGATGGATCTCCGGGCTTTTGTGGCCCGTGAATCCGATATACCGCACCTTGCCCGCCTGCTTTGCCTTGAGCACCGCCTCCAGCGCGGCGCCGGGGGCAAAGACGCGCTCCGGGTCCTCCATGCGGATGATTTCATGGAACTGCAGCAGGTCGATATGGTCGGTTTGCAGGCGGCGCAAAGATTCGTCTAGCTGCTGCGTGGCGCCCTTCCCGCTCCGGCCATCGATTTTGGTCATCAGAAAGGCCTTTTGCCGGTAACCATTGAGCAGGGCCTTTCCCATTCGGATCTCGCTCTGGCCGTTGTTGTAGTCCCAGCAGTTGTCGAGAAAATTGATGCCATTATCGAGCGCGGCGCGAATGATACATATGCTCTCTCCCTCATCCGCCTGGCTTCCGATGTGGTAGCCTCCCAGACCGATTTGCGAGACCTTCTCTCCGGTGTGGCCCAGGGTGCGGCGCGGAATCTCGCTGGGATGGTCCTGGCCCGGCAACCGGGGGCCTATCGTAGATGCGAACGTTGCGGCAACGGTTCCTTTGAGAAAATCTCGACGCTTCATATCAACTCCAGCTTCGGGGAATGCGATGTGCTGAAGATGAGGAATGGCCCGGTTAAGTTGTCCAATCTGCAGGGTACAAGGAGAAACAGGGATGGATAATTCATCCGCCCTAAAACGGGACTCTGGTGGTTGTGATTGCTTCCGGCAGTTCTTGCCGTGCTAAATTCAGCCACACCTGCGACGCTCTAAACTAGGGGAAAGGACGATCACGGGAAAAACAAGATATTTCGGAATTTTTATCCTAAACGGTCACGCAGTGGGAGTCGAAGGATACGCAGCCCGGAGGGCTTCTCGATAATAGCCCAGCGCTTTATCGCTGGGAAAAGATGAAGAAGGAACCAAGTCCCGGGAGGGACGACTGACTCTTTACTTGCAACTCGAAACTTGCAACTTTCTCAATCCAGCAGCAAAGGAGAAGGCAACGGCAACGCTCCATCATCGGGCATCGCATTTTCGATCGCCAACGCCATCCCCATACCGCCGCTGACGCATAGCGTGGCCACGCCTCTCCGGACCTTTCGCCGCAACATCTCATGCAGCAGGGTTACGGTAATGCGAGCGCCCGAGCAGCCAATTGGATGTCCCAGAGCAATAGCGCCGCCATTCACATTGAGGCGCTCCCGGTCGAGATGCAGTTCCCGGTCGCAGGCTAGCACCTGGGCGGCGAAGGCCTCGTTCAGCTCGATCAAGTCAAACTGCGAAGTTTTCAAACCATGCTTTTCTTCGAGCTTCTTCATCGCCGGCACCGGGCCAATGCCCATACGGCGCGGATCGACCCCCCCCGCAGTTGCGGCCATAATCCGTGCCAGCGGCCGCAGGGCATTGCGGCTTACAAAATCACCGCCTGCCAGCACCAGCGCTGCCGCTCCGTCAGTGATTCCGGAGGCGTTCCCCGCCGTGATCGTTCCGGTTTTAGAAAATACGGGGGACAGCTTCTGCATCCTTTCTATGCTGGCGTCGGCCAGCGGATGCTCGTCCCGCGCAAAGCTCGCAGCTCCTTTTTTGCCCTTCACCACCACCGGCACAATCTCGTTATCGAAGCGGCCGCTTTGTATCGCACTCTGAGCGCGCTGCTGGGAGGACAGTGCATATTCGTCCTGCTCCTCGCGAGAGATGTGGTATTCCTCGGCGAGCACCTCGGCGGTCTCTCCCATCACCATCTTTGCCAGAGGACAGAAAAAGCCATCGCGGTACATGCCATCGACCAGCTCCTGATTGCCGAGGCGATACCCCCAACGCGCTCCATCCAGATAATAAGGAAGGCGCGACATCGATTCAGTGCCGCCCACCAGCACGCACTCCACGTTTCCAGTTGCAATCTCGCCAAGGCCCAGGGCGATGGACTTGAGTCCGGAGGCGCAGGCCTGATTGACGGTATAGGCGGGCGACTCCTGTGGCACGCCGCTGCGCACCGATATCTGCCGCGCTACATTCGGCCCTCCCCCCGCCTGCCGGGCATTGCCGAAGATGCTCTCCTGCACTTGGGCGGGATCGACGGCGGCGCGCTGCATCGCTGCGGTCGCGGCCACCACGCCCATATCGGCTGCCGTCAGGGAGGCCAATGATCCGCCAAACTTGCCAATCGGAGTGCGCACCGCCGAGATGATGAAAACTTCTTTCAAAAGAGCTGCTCCTGCCGCTTGGCGGCCGCGATCCTAATTGACGCCGATCGGGGCCATGCCGCTGCAAATTGCGGCTGCGGCCATTCTCAATTTCTCCCGTAAGTCTAACAAAGCGACCGAAAACTCTTCTGCTCGGGATAAACTTTAATCATGGACATTGTCTATGGCCTTCATGCTGTAGAAGAAGCCCTCAAAGCGCGGGGCGACGCCTTTGAATATGTGGCCATCTTTCGCGAGCGCCGCGACACCCGCTTGCAGCGCATCGTTGAGGCGGCGCGCAGCGCCGGAGTGCCGGTGCGCTTCATGTCGCGCGACGAGGTCACCAAGCTGGCCAAGTCGCCCACCCATCAGGGAGTCGCCGCCGTAGTCAAAGGCAAGACCTACGCCGATCTGGAAAACATCCTGGAGCAGAAGAAATCCGAGCACCTGTTCCTGGTGGTGCTGGATGGAGTGGAAGATCCGCACAACCTGGGCGCGCTGGTGCGCACTGCCGACGGCGCGGGCGTGGATGGCGTCGTCATCCCGGAGCGCCGTGCCGTAGGCGTGAATGCCACCGTGGCCAAGGTCTCCGCCGGGGCCTCCGAGCACATCAAGATCGCCCGCGTAGTCAATATCGCCCGCGCGCTCGACGACTTGAAGTCCCAGGGCGTCTGGATTGTGGGGCTGGACGAGCGTGGAGAGAAGACTTACGACGAGCTCGACTATCGCATCAACTGCGCCGTGGTCCTGGGGGCGGAAGGACCGGGACTGCACGACTTGGTGCGTCGTAAATGTGACTTTCTGGTCTCAATTCCGATGATGGGCAGCGTGCCTTCGCTGAATGTTTCTGTTGCCGGAGGGATCATGATGTATGAAGTGGCGCGGCAGCGGCGGGCCTCGGAGATGCGCGCGCAAGCCGCTCCTCCCGCCAAGCCGAAGCAGCGGCGAGGGCTGGGTTCGTGACCCTGCGGGGAATTACGCTTGCCCTGCTGCTGCTGGCTGGAATGCCCGCTGCGGCCCAGGAGCGCGACGCATTCACTTTTACCGATTACAAGCTGGCCGTCACCATCCATCCGCAGCAGCAGACCATCGAGGCCCGCGGCTCCGTAATCTTGCGCAACGATTCATCCGCGCCACAGAAGAAAGCCTTCCTCCAGATCTCTTCCGCCCTGCGCTGGGCGACGGTGCGCGCGGGGACCCAGACGCTGGCATTCACCCAATCCACGGTCCGCTCCGACGTCGATCACACCGGCTCGGTCGAGGAGGCGCAGGTGACATTGCCAGCCGCCATCCAGCCCCAACAAAGCCTGGAGTTGGAGGTAGGCTACTCCGGACGCATTCTGCTAAACGCGCAAAGGCTGGAACGGCTGGGCACTCCGGGAGCGGTGGCCGCCCACACCGACTACGACCTGATCTCGGCGAAATTCACCATCATGCGCGGCATGGGACACGTGCTCTGGTTTCCGGCGGCGCTGGAGGCGGCAACGCTCGACCAGGAAAACAAGGTCTTTCGCGCAACCGAGCAATGGCGGGTGCGTCATGTGGCGTCGCGCATGGAGCTGGAACTGACCATCGATGGGCCGCCCCAGACGGTGATCACCAATGCGGACAGCAATGAAATCGATGCTCACGACCAGCAGCGGCAGACCATCCTTTGGCGAAGCCTGGGGCTCTCCGGCCCGGTGCTGGTGATGAGCAACTATGCGATCGCATCTGGGCCGATGACCCTGGCCTATATCCCGGCGCATCAGGAAGGCGCATTGCAATACGCTGAGGCGATCAAAAATTTCGAGCCACCGTTGCGCGGTCCGCAGAAGGTGACGCCGATCCTGGCGGAGCTTCCCGAGCAGGACGACGAAGCTTTCGATGGCGGCAAAATCTTCCTGCTTCCAATAAAGATGGTGGAGCGGCGTTCTTTTGACCTGACGCTTGCCTATGTGTGGGCGCATGCCACGATCGCTTCTCCCCGTCCGTGGATCTCCGAGGGCGGCGCCCATTATGCCCAGGCGCTCATGCGCGAGCGTCAGCAGGGAAGACGAGCGGCCATTGAATTTTTAAACCAGAAAAAGCCCGGGCTTTCCCTGATCGAGCCGGATATCTCCACTTCGGCTGGCAATGCGGACCAGGGTGAGTCGCTGATTAACGCCAGTGAGGAGATTTACTATCGCACCAAAGCCATGTTTGTCTGGTGGATGCTGCGCGACCTGGTCGGCGAAGGCGTGGTCGCCAAGGCGCTGCTCCACTACCGGCCGGAGGAGGACCGCTCTCCGGCTTATATGCAGAAGCTGCTCGAAGCCGAATCGCACACCAGCCTGGAATGGTTTTTCGACGATTGGGTCTACCGCGATCGCGGCCTCCCGGAACTGAAAGTCAGCGATGTTTATGCCCGCGAGAGCCTTCGCGGCGCTTACCTGGTGACCATTCCCGTGGAAAACTCCGGGGCCGCAGCCGCCGAGGTCCCGGTAATTGTCACCACCAAGGCCGGGGATGTGATGGGCCGTTTACGCGTGCCTGCCCACGGAAGCGCGGTCGCCCGCATCGAGGTTGGCAGCACGCCACTGAGCGTGGCCGTTAACGATGGCAGCGTCCCAGAGACCGATCTCCGCGACAACAGCGCACCGGTCAAGCTGCCACAGTGATGCAGATAAGAATATTTCAGCCGCTCCGGCTGAAAGAATAATCCGCAGCAAAAAGCCCTGCGCCATTTTAGGAACAGGGCTTCTCCCCGCCTAATTATTTGCGGTCGACGGCGCCGCGCAGGATCTCCGTTCCCGAAGGCGAATCCGGGCGCTCGTTATCTTCTGCGGTGATGAAGATATCGAAGATTTTTTCCGGGGTGGTCGCGGAGATGCTGCCCTCAAGCTTGTCGTTGATCCGCAGTTTGCCCAGGCTCTTCGCCGGCTGGCCGTGTGGCTGGATCCAGACCACATAGTCGTTTTTTGACGGGGTCAGCGATTGCGGTGAGGCCATATGCTTCACCTTCACCGTCACTTTGGTGTTGCCATTCCGATCGTTGCTGGTGATAACGCTGCCCATCGCCGCCGGGGCCGTCCCGGTGTTGTTGAGCCGGTCTTCACGCGCCCAGGAGAGCGACGCGACTAAAAATAAGAAAACAGCCAGGTGTAAAGCAGTGTTGCGCTTCATAACTTCTTAGCTCCTCCGAATTAGTGCTATCGGTGAGATGAAGAAGAGAAGGTGCCTGTTGTGCGCAATCGTAAGTAGAGGGCCGGAGTTGCGGGACCGCAGAATGAGAACGGTATAGCACGTCTATAGCGGAATCCATTTGCAGGACCGGGGCCTGCTGGTAGGCTTAGGGCAGAGAAGAAAGAATGGATTACGAGATCAGCCCGGAAGAGGTAAAGGCCAAATCAAATCAGGGCGGGGAATTTATGCTGCTCGATTGCCGCGAGCCCTGGGAATACCAGACGGCGCGGATGGAAGGCGCGGTCAACATACCCATGGGAGAGGTTCCGGCGCGGGTGCAGGAGCTCGATCCGGATGGGCATATTATCGTGGTGTGCCATCATGGAGTGCGCTCCCTGAGTGTGACCGCGTGGCTGCGCCAGCAGGGCTTCGAGAAGGCGCAATCGATGGCGGGCGGTATTGACCGGTGGTCGCGGGCAATCGATCCGAAGGTGCCGATTTATTAGCGACGCGGAAAGCGTGTGAAGCGGGACGTTCGAAAGTCGCAACTGGTAGCCGATGAAAAAAGAGCTTATTGAACTTCGGGTGAATGGCCGCAGGCATGAGCTTGCCATCGAGCCCAACCAGCTCCTGCTCGACACCTTGCGGGAGCAGATGGGGCTTACCGGCTCCAAGCGTGGCTGCGACGACTCCTCCTGCGGCGCCTGCACAGTGCTGCTGGATGGGGTCCCGATGCTCGCCTGCACCCTGCTCTCCGCCAGTTGCGCTGCCGGGGAAGATGCCCCCGGCCCGGAGATCACCACCATCGAAGGCGTGGCCGAGCACGGCTCGCTGGCCGCCATTCAGAAGGCCTATGGCGATTGGGGAGGCGCGCAATGCGGCTATTGCACCCCAGGTTTCATTATGGCCATAAAATCATTGCTCGACCACAACCCCGATCCCAGTGAAGATGAGATTAAACATGCGCTGAGCGGCAACCTGTGCCGCTGCACCGGATACACCCAGATGTATCAGGCGATCCATGCCGCGATTCAGGCCGAGCAGAAGGGCAGGGCGGCAAAACGATGAGCGAATTTTCCGTAATCGGAAAACCCATTGCGCTGGTCGATTCGGCGCAGAAGACCAGCGGCGCGGGCAAATACACCGACGATCTATCGCTTCCGGGAATGCTGATCGGCAAGATCCTGCACTCACCGCATCCACACGCGCGGATCAAGCGCATCGACGCCACTCGGGCCCAGGCGATGGAAGGCGTAGTCACTGTGGTGGTTGGCTACGATGCGCCCAATAAATATGGCATCCTTCCCGTCGGCCACGATGAGACGGCGCTGGCGGTCGACAAGGTACGTTATGTGGGGGACAACGTGGCCTGCGTGGTCGCAGTCTCTGAGGCCATTGCGGAAGAGGCGCTGGAAAAGATCCAGGTCGAATATGAGCCGCTTCCCGCGTACTTCGATCCGGAAGAATCGATGAAGGCGGATTCGGAGCTGATCCACGAGGGCAAGCCCAACAATCTGGAAAAGGATTATCACCACGTCTTTGGCGATCCCGATCAGGGCTTCGCGCAAGCGGAGTATGTTTTGCAGGGGCGGTATATCGCCAATGAGGTGACGCACGCGGCCATGGAGCCGCACAGCACCCTCGCCCATTTTGAATTGGATCCGCAGAGCGGAGAGCCGGGAAGGCTCACCGTCTGGTCTTCGACCCAGGTGCCTTATTACCTCCAGCACAAACTCTCCATCGTGCTGGAGCTGCCGATGGCGCAGATACGCGTGATCAAGCCGCTGGTGGGCGGCGGCTTCGGCGGGAAAAGCGAGGTCATTCCGCTGGAGATCATCGCGGCGGTGGCGGCCCGCAAGGCGAAAGCCCCGGTAAAGATCACCTACTCCCGCGAAGAGGTCTTCTGGGCGCACCGGGGACGCCCGCGCACCATCATCGACCTGCGCACCGGCATCAAGCGTGATGGCCATATCACCGCCGTCGCCGCCAAGGTGATCCAGGATGGCGGGGCTTACTGCTCTTATGGGGTGGTCACCATCCTCTATTCAGGCGCGCTGCTGGGCGCTTTGTACGATATCCCCAACATCCGCTATGACGGTTATCGCGTGCTGACCAACAAGCCCGCCTGCGGGGCCATGCGCGGCCATGGCACGGTGAACGTCCGCTTCGCCTTCGAGTCGCAGCTGGACGAGCTTGCCGCCGCCATCCACATGGACCCGGCGGAGGTGCGGCGCGTGAACCTGCTGAAGCCGCCCTGCATCACCGTGAATGGGCTGCGGGTGCAAAGCTACGGCTTGCCGGAATGCATCGATAAAGTCCTCCAAGGCTCGCAGTGGAAGCAGCGCCGGGGCAAACTGGGACGGGGGCGCGGGCTGGGCATCGGGTGCAGCCATTATGTAAGCGGCGCGGCCAACTCGATCATCCGCTCCGACATGCCGCACTCGACGGTCAACATCAAGATCGATCGCGATGGCGGTGTCGTGGTGTATACCGGGGCCTCGGATATCGGCCAGGGCTCTGACACCATGGTGGCGCAGATCGTGGCCGAAGTGCTGGGCTGCTCGCTGAAGCGGGTAAAGATCGTCGCCGCCGATACCGACCTCACTCCTATCGATATTGGCTCTTACTCCAGCCGCGTGACCTTCATGAACGGCAATGCCGCACTGCGGGCAGCGGAGGATGTGAAGGGCCGGATCGTCGCTGCGGCGGCGCGCAGGATGTCATGCGCTCCGGAAGAAGTTGTCATGCGCGACGACCAGCTCTTCAAGAAGGACGCTGCTCCCCGGCCTGCAACAAAATCAGCCAGTGAAATCCTGGAGCAGAAGGACGCGCCCCGAGGCGCTTCCACCAGCATGCCAGCCAATTCCGGACCCACGGTGGCGGGCCGCGTGGAAGGACAGATTCTGCGCAACTCGGTGCAGCAGAAGCGTGGCGAGGAAGGGCCAAGGGAGCGAATGTCATTCGAAGAGGCCGTGGTCGCCGCCATAGACTTCAAGGGCGCGCTCTCCGGCACCGGCTCCTATGCTCCTCCACCGGAGGCCCGCGGGGGAAAACACAAAGGTGGAGGCGTTGGTCCGTCGCCGGCCTATTCCTACTCCGCGCAGGTGGCGGAGGTGAGCGTGGATGAAGAGACGGGCGAGGTCACCGTCCATAAGATCTGGGCGGCTCACGATTGCGGCCGAGCGCTGAATCCGGTTTCGGTCGATGGCCAGGTCATCGGCTCGGTGTGGATGGGGTTGGGCCAGGCCTTGCAGGAGGAGATGGTCTGGAAAGACGGGCTGCTGATGAATCCTGGGCTGCTCGAATACAAATCACCCTCAGCGATGGAGTCTCCCGAAGTCGTCTCTTACATTGTGGAAAGCATCGATCCCGAAGGGCCTTTTGGGGCCAAGGAGGCCAGCGAAGGCTCTCTGGCTGCCTGCATTCCGGCGATTGCCAATGCGATTTTTGACGCTGTAGGTGTGCGGTTGCGCGAGGCCCCCTTCACTCCCGAGCGGGTGCTGGCGGCGCTGCGCAGCCGGAAGCCTGACGCAAAAAAAGTAAATCTCTCGGGCGACGTGGATCCCACCAATCCACAAACATTTCGCGAGCACGGCGGCTCATTATGCTTCCGAGGCAAAGGCCCGGAGCGCCATCCCCTGGATCCGGCGCGTAAAAGCAATACGGCGCATGGGCCTGTGGCAGGTGAGGATTGAGCCTTCCCTCATTCAAGCTGCTGCGTCCTCGCTCGCTGGAGGAAGCAGTCGGACATCTGAAGCTCCACGCGGGCGAGATCCGGATCATCGCCGGCGGCACCGACCTGCTGCCTTCGATGAAGCAGAAGCTTTTTACGCCCAAATATCTGCTCGATATCCACGGCATCGAAGAGCTGCAGAAGGTAAAAGTCCAGCCCGGAGTGGGGATGGAGATCGGCGCGCTCACCACCTTGGCGGCGCTCGAGGATTCCGAGTTTCTGCGCCGTCATTATCCGGTGCTGCGCGAGGCGGTCATGACGGTTGCTTCTCCCATCCTGCGCAATATGGGGACGATCGGCGGCAATATCTGCCTGGATACGCGCTGCCTCTGGTATAACCAGTCGCTGCAATGGCGCAAGTCCTGCGGCTTCTGCATAAAAAAAGACGGCAATCTTTGCCACGTTGCGCCGGGAGGAGACAAGTGCTGGGCGGCCTTTTCGGCGGACTCTCCGGCGGCATTGCTTTGCCTGAAGGCCGAGGTTGAGATTGCCGGGCCGCAGGGCCAGCGCCGCCTGCCCATCAGCGAGCTATATACCAATGTGGGCGATGCGCACATCACCCTGGGAAAAGACGAAATCCTCACTCGCATTTTTCTGCCCGAGAGCATGGCCGGCTACAGCGGAGTCTATCGCAAGCTGCGCATCCGCGGATCGATCGACTATCCATTGGCCGGCGTGGCGGTGGCGATGAAGCGCAAAGGCGGCATATCCAAGCTGATGGGTGGCGGCTCGGTGGAAGATGTGCGCGTTGCCATCACGGGAGTGAATCCCGCGCCCCTGCTGGTGCCTGACGCCCATCATGCTTTGCTGGGAAAAAATGTCGATGAGCACTCGGCGACTGTAGTGGGGGAGCTGGCGGCCAGAGTTGCCAGGCCGCTCACCACCTCCGCGCTTACCCCTGAATATCGCCGCGAGATGGTTCGGGTCTTTGCCAAACGAGCGGTGCTCGCGGCGGCCAAGGCGTAACCCAAGCCAAAAATGCAATTGCCTGTTGAGCTGCGGCTAGCGTTGGAGCAAGAGCTGGCGAGCGTTGACGCTCGCGAACTGGCGAAGGCATCGGCGGAGCTGACCGAACGCTATCGCCAATCTCCCGGCAAGCCGCGGATCGCCTCACCGGCGCAGCGCATGGCCTATGCGACGGTGCGAATGCCGGCTACCTACGCCGCCATCTATGCAGTGCTGCACGAGTTGAAACTTCCCCGGCCGGAGATACAGCTCCTCACTCTGCTCGATTTGGGCGCTGGGCCCGGGACCACGATGTGGGCGGCAGCAAAGCTGTTTCCCGATTTGCAGCGCGTGACCCTGGTTGAGCGCGACAGCGGCCTCATCGATCTGGGGAAGAGGCTTTCCGCCGACGCCGGTTTTTCTTTTCAATCGCAATGGACCGCCCATGACCTGCGCGAATATAGAGGAGAGGAGCACGACGCGGTAGTCCTCTCTTATGTGATTGGCGAGCTGGAGCAAGATGCCCTGCAACAGCTATTAGAGCGGGCATGGATGGCGACCGCGCAAGTCTTAGCCATCGTCGAGCCCGGCACCCCTGATGGTTATCGGCGCATCATTGCCGCCCGCGAGTTTCTGATCTCAGCGGGAGCAAATTTGGCAGCGCCGTGTCCGCACCAGAAAGAATGTCCCATGCTGAGCAGGCCCGGCGAGTGGTGCCATTTTGCCGCGCGGGTGGAGCGAACAGCCCTGCATCGCAGAATCAAGGGCGGGACGCTGGGTCACGAGGACGAAAAATTCTCTTACGTGATCTTCTCCCGGCAGCCAGTGGAGCGGGCCGGAGCGCGGACCGTCCGGCATCCGCTCAAGCATAAGGGGCACACGCAACTTGAACTCTGCGCCTCAGAAGGGCTGAAGCGGGAGACCATTACCCGCAAGGCCGGGGCGTTATATCGTGCAGCGCGCGCCGCTCAATGGGGTGATGCCTGGGACGAAAATGCAGAGACGCTCCAGGTCCCCGATCTCAGAACCCCATGATGTTGTAGCCGCAATCCACGTAGATCACTTCGCCGGTGATGCCGGTGCTCAAATCGGAGGCGAGGAAGACGGCGGTGTCGCCCACTTCGGTAGTCTCGATATTGCGCTTGAGCGGGGCCCGTTCGGCGTGGGCTTTGAGCATCTCTCCCAGCCCGGAGATGCCGCGCGCCGCCAGGGTCTGGATGGGGCCGGCGGAGATGGCATTCACGCGAATTTTATGCGCGCCGAGGTCGGAGGCCAGATAGCGCACGCTGGCTTCGAGCGCGGCCTTGGCAACGCCCATCACGTTGTAGCGTGGAACAACTTTCTCCGCGCCATAGTAGCTGAGGGTGATCACGCTGCCGCCATCGGTCATCAAAGGGGCCGCCGCACGGGAGAGCGCGATGAGGGAATAGACGCTCACATCATGCGCGATGCGGAAGCCCTCGCGCGAGGTCTTGACAAACTCGTTCTTCAGCTCTTCGGGCGGAGCATAGGCCACGCTGTGCACAATGGTGTGCAGCGTTCCGTAGCGGGACTTCAGCTCGGCGAAAAGCTTGTCGATCTCCTGGTCGCTGCTGACGTCGCACTGAAAGGCCTCCGCGCCAGGCAGAGAGCCGACCAGCTCTTTGGCGTTCTGCGCTAGACGCTCATTCTGGTAAGTAATTGCAAGGTTGGCGCCTGCCGCCTGTAAGCGTTGCGCAATGGCCCATGCAATGCTGCGTTTGTTGGCAACACCGAAGACCACGGCGGTGCGTCCCTGCATGTTGATCATCGATTCATTCTCCTCGAACGCAAAACTGAGAGGGCCAGAATATCAGCCGGAGCGCTGCTTTGTGAATTTCGCTACCGCCTACTCGGGCAGCGAGATCAACTCTACATTGCGAATCTCGCGGCCCAGGAATCGCTCTCCCAGGACGCGAAACTTCTCTACCGAGTCGGTCGCAAAAAACTGGATCTCGGGATTCCGGCTGCCCGCTTGCCTCCCCTTGCCTCGCTCCCCTAATGCTTCAGCAACTGCGGCGGCTGTGGCGGCGGCGGAGTCCACCACCTTGACCTGCTCCGGCAATAGCCGGTGGAGCAGGCCCTTAAGCAAAGGATAATGGGTGCAGCCGAGCAAAAGGACGTCGGCGCGATCCTCTTCTGGTACTGAGCTCTTCAGCAGGGCAAGCTCCTCAAGGTAGATGCGCGCCACCTGTTCGGTGACGGGATGGTCGGTCCATCCTTCTTCGACCAGCGGCACAAACAGCGGGCAGGCCTTCTCTGCGGCGAGGATGTTCTTTTTGGAAAGAGATTTGGCATAGGCATGGCTGGCCACGGTTGCCGCTGTGCCAATTACATTTACCTTGCGCGTCTTTGTGCTTGCAGCGGCGGCGCACGCTCCGGGCTCCACGACTCCAATCACCGGGACCTCGCTTGCGGCCTTGATCTCGCCCAGAGCAAGCGCGGTTGCGGTGTTGCAGGCGATCACCAGAAATTCCGCCCCTTGCTCGATCAGGAAGCGCGAGCTGGACACCGCATAGCGGGCCACGGTAGCGGCGGACTTGGACCCGTAGGGAAGCCGCGCGGTATCGCCGGCATACAGATAATTTGCCTGCGGGACCGCCTGCAGCAACTCGTTTAAGACGGTAAGGCCGCCGACCCCGGAATCGAAGACCCCGATCTTCATCGCAGACCCTCGACTACCTGATGGATGCTGGCGACATCGAAGACCGGCGAGAGGTCCGCATGTCCTGCGAGCGTGGCCCGTTCCTTCCCATTCACGATAATCTTCACCTGCTTGATTTGAGGCATATTGGCTGCAAGCGTCTCAACCAGGGAATAGACGGTAAAGTCCTCCACCAGAATTCCCGAAGGATGGCCATCGGCAAAAATGGAATTGGTATCAATCACCGCCAGGTCGCCGTTCACGATGTAAACATCGTTGATATCGGAGCCCACGGCCAGCGGATGCGGCGAGGGTCTGCTCATGTATTCGCCGATCAGGATGCGAAGCACCTGGCGGGAGCGCTCTCCTGCCTCGGTGGGAAGAGCGGCGGAGAGCTGCTGCTGGCGGAACTCTCCGTCCTCATCGTAGGCGATGGCCAGGGTGACCGTAGCAATGGGGCCGGTAGGCGGCGGAATAACCGAAGGGGCCTCGGAGGCACGGCGGATGGTCTCCTCCGTGCTGCGCTCCAGCCGGTACATATAAAGACCGATGCCGACCACCGCGATCAGCAGCAGCGCCAGCGTGATCTGGACATGGCGCGGGATCATGGGGTCGCTTCCGTAGCCGGCGCTTGCGCGGCGATCACAGCGGCGAGGACGCGCGCCACCCGCGCCTGGTATTCCGGTCCGATCAGTCCCTCGCCCTTTTTACCGGGATGATCATTTTGATTTTCCGGGGAGAGCTCAATCGCGATCGCCGGAACGACGATGGAATTTAGCGGTGGCAGCAGCGCGGGTTGAGCAAAAGCGGCGATCTGGTCTTTATGCAGCCCCTCCACCGCCTTTGCCGCGAGGCCGCGACTCTCATTGAGCACCGGCCCTTGCGCGCTCTTCCAAGGCAAAAAGAGGGCAGCTTTATTATTGGCCGGGGTTGGCGAAGGCAAAAGCAGCGAGGTATAGAGCCGGATCTCGCCGCTGGGCGGCGCTGCATGAACGCTGATGAACAGGGAGGCCTGGGCGGCATTGGCGGCCTGGGCGCGCTGCTCCGCCGTCATCTGGATGTCACTGTCCCGCAGCAGCATGCTGGAGATGTTCTGCGCCTTCAATTCATCGCGAAGACGGCGCGCGAATGCCAGGGCGATATCTTTCTCGTTGGCGGTGGCATTGAAACGGGAGCCCAGATCGGTGCCGCCGTGGGCGGGATCGATGACCACCAGATATGTGTTGACCGTTCCCTCAGCCGGCGATGCGCTCTTCGGAGTGCCCGGACCGGAAATGGATGGAGTGGATTGGGAGGCAGCGGACTTTCCCGGCTTTGCCGCCGCAGCTCCCTGCGTCTGCTGCGCATAGACCATCCAGCGCTGCTTTTCCGCTGCGCCGAATACCAGCAGGGCGATGACGACCCAGCTCGCAATCCATCGCGGCTGCAGGGCCGGCATTCGCGGCTTACGTGAGATGGCTTTCATGGTTTAGCGAATAAATCGTAAGGCCGCTCAGCAGTTTTGGAAAGAAGTCGGTAGATTTCTGTGGCATCACCTCGCCGGAGAATGCCACATCGCGCATCTGCTCGATGCTAACCGGATTCATCAGGAAGGCGGCATTCACGTTCGGGTCTTTGTGCACCGAATCCACCGCTTCCGCCGCATCCCGCAAGTATCGTATATGGATCTGCTGGCGGATGCTCTCTTCGCTGATGCCGAGCGCATGGTTCAGCACCAGGCGATGAAGCCGGAGCACATCGAGCCTCCGCTGTCGGGCAGAAAGGTCGCTTAATAACGATGCAGCCTTCGCTGCGTTTATCCGAAGGAGGTAATTTCCCTCCTTTAGGGCCACGACAAAAAAGCTGTCTTCGCTGGCTTGCGCGGAATTTCGTTCGAGCGCCTTTGCCGGATCGGCGCCTTCCAGGCGGGAAACCTCGGCAATGGCCTCGATCTTTTGCAGAAGGTCTGCCGCTTTCAGGCCGGCCAGCCCGAAAAGCACGCGATGGGTCGGCAGCACCACCAGGCCGGGCTCTCCCATATTCACGAACGTCATCATCACAAATTCAGCCGCTGCGGCCAGCCTTGGATTGTCGCCTGCCCTGGCTTCATTGCGGTAATTCAATGCGGTCTCATAGCGATGGTGTCCGTCGGCGATAATCAGCTTCTTATCCGCCATCTCGGTGGTGACGATGTTCAGCAGGTGAGGGTCCGAGATCCTGCGCAGGCGGTGTGCGACCCCATATTCATCGCTGACTTCGATATCAGGATAGCTGCCCTCGCTGAAGAGAAGGCCATTGATGCTGGCCGCCGGGTCGCTATACAGCATGAATATCTGGCCAAAATGCGCCTGCGTGGCGCGCAACAGGTTCAGACGGTCGGCCTTGGGCTTGGCCAGGGTCTGCTCGTGCCGGAAGACGATTCGCTGGTCATAGTCGTAAATCCTGCCCAGGGCGATGAAGCTGCGCCTTTCCAGGGTATGGGAGCTCCCACCTCTAAAAATCGTAAAGCGTTGGGAGTAAGCATAAATGGAAGGTTTGGGATCGGGCTTCAGGATCCCGGTACGCTGCCATTCATGTAATGCCTGGGCCGCACGGGTATAGACGTTCTGCTGGCCGTTATCCCCGGCCTCCGCCTTCCCTAAGATGATGCGGACAAGATTGTATGGACTGGCCGCATAGTAGCTGGCCTGCATCTCTGGAGTGATCTTGTCATAGGGCTGCGTGACCACATCTTGTATAGCGACCCGCAGGGGATCATAGCGCAAAGCATGGAAAGGTCGAATTTCGGCCATTTAAAAAGCCCAGAGAATTGAAATTCAAAAAGACATTTTGATTGTAGCAGTTAAGATTTGCCCTCCTGCCGCGAGCTTCGGAAGGAAAGATGGGAGATGGGTAACCAACTTATAGAGCAACTCATCTGAATATGTGAGCTGTATCACCGCCTCCGGCCGATTGTTCCTGACCAGTCCAGGTGGTAGTATCGGCTGGAAAGGGGTGGAATCATGCCCAATATTGGGCTATCCCGCTTTCATCGCGCTCCAATGAGTGCACACCGAAGCAATGCAGTATTGATTTGTCCTTCAGACCTTAGGCGCGGCCACCTCAAGTTGCTCACCTTGTTGGCGTTTCTGGTCCTTTTGTGGAGTGTTCCCGGGGCTTTTGGCCAGGTCTCGAACTCCGAGAATGACGTCCATATCACCCCGCGCGTACAGCCGGAGGCGAAGGGCGCCAACAATCCGGATGAAATCCAGACCCAGAAGGACTTGGGGGTGGAAAACGATCCCGATCTCAAGAAGCGGACCAAGCCGATCCAGGTAGACGTGAATATGGTGCTGGTGCCGGTGACGATTACCGACCCGCTGAACCGCCTGGTGACCGGCTTGGATAAGGTCAATTTCCAGCTCTATGAAGCCAATAAGCCGCAGCAGATTCGTACCTTTTCCAGCGAGGATGCGCCTTTGTCTCTGGGCGTGATTTTCGATATGAGCGGCAGCATGAGCAACAAGATCGATAAGGCCAAGGATGCCGTCGTCGAGTTTTTTAAGAGCGCCAATCCTCAGGACGAGTTTTTTCTTATTGCCTTCAACGATAAGCCGGAGTTGATTTCGGATTTCACCAGCTCCGTGGAAGATATTCAGGACAAACTGGTTTATACCGTATCCAAAGGGCGGACGGCCTTACTTGACGCCATCTACCTGGGCGTGAATAAGATGAAGGATGCCCAGCGCAGCAAGAAGGCGCTGCTGGTGATCTCCGATGGGGGCGATAACCGCAGCCGCTATACCGATAGCGAAATCCGCTCGATGGTAAAGGAAGCTGACGTGCAGATTTACTCGATTGGCCTTTTCGATAACAGTCCGGTTACCCAGGAAGAACGGTATGGCCCCTATCTATTGAGTGAAATCAGTGAAGTGACCGGTGGACGGATGTTCCGGATCGACGATCCGAACGAACTTGCTGACGTGGCTACAAAGATTGGGATCGAGCTGCGCAACCAATATGTGCTCGGATACCGTCCAACTAATCCAGCTCGGGATGGCAAATGGCGGAAGATCAAGGTCAAGCTGCTTCCGCCGAAGGGCCTGCCTCCTCTGAACGTACATGCAAAAACGGGATACTATGCACCTACGGAGTAACATTCGCCACTTTGCGCTCTTATTGTTATGCATCGCATTCGTGCTGATGAGCGCAGGGTTGAGCGCCCAACAGCCGCCCCAGACTGCTCCGGATTCCTCCGCGCAATCCTCGGCAGGAGCGCATCGCGAGGGCACAGACAATGTGCTGGTTGACCAGTATGGGATACCACTGGAGGACCAGAGCGGCAAGTCCATCGTGCAGCCGGCGGCCACCGTGGCCCCGGCCAACAATACGAATCAGCCGGCGAACGCAGTTAATATCCCGGCCAACAAGGGCCAGGAGCCTACTACCGGAAAGAATGGCGTCTATGTCTTCAAAGCCCAGGCGGAAGAGGTGGTGCTGCACGCGACCGTTGTGGACCAGAAGAACCGCCTGGTAACGGGGCTGAATAAAAACGATTTTCAGGTCTACGAAGACGGCCAGCCACAGCAGATTACCGCCTTTGGATCGGAAGATGTGCCGGTCTCGATTGGCATTTTGATCGACAACTCCGGCTCTATGCGGGACAAGCGGGAGGCGGTAAACCAGGCCGCAATCAACCTGGTGAAGGCCAGCAATCCCAAGGACGAGGTCTTTATCGTGAATTTTAACGATGAGGCCTACATCGACCAGGATTTTACCTCCAACATCAACCAGCTCAAAGATGGTTTGGAGCATATTGACGCTCGCGGCGGGACCGCACTCTATGACGCGGTGGTCGCCTCATCCGAGCATCTGGCCAAGGCGGGGCAGCGCCAGAAGAAGGTCCTGCTGGTAGTCACCGATGGAGAAGATAATGCCAGCCGCGATACCCTGGAGCAGGCCGTCCGCCACGTGCAGGACGATAATGGGCCGACCATCTACTCTATCGGCCTGCTGGGCGGGGAGAAGCAGAAGCGCGCCCGTCGCGCCCTGGAGGCCCTGGCAGTCCAAACCGGCGGCGTATCGTTCTTTCCCAAAGACTTGAGCGAAGTAGACCAGATTTCGCTGGCCATTGCGCACGACATCCGCAACCAGTACAAGATCCAATACCGCCCGCTCCGTCCACAAGAGCAGGGTGGGTACCGCCAAGTCAAGGTGGAAGCCCATGCCGGTGGATACGGAAGGCTGCAGGTACGCACCCGCAGCGGTTACTATGCCAACCAGGAGCAGGCCGCCAGTAATCGGCCAGCCGCCCAGTAAACTCCGCCCCAATTACAAACGAAGACCCACAGCGATGTGGGTTTTTGTCTTGTGCACGCTTTCATTACCGGAAAGCTGCGGAGATGACTTCCTAAATTCGCCAGGAAGCTCATCGATTCCGTCCCCCTGCGGTAAAATGAGGCTATGAGCACAGCCGAGGCGCTTCGCCTGCGCGTTGCCGACGATATTACCCAACTTGTTGGCGAGACCCCCATGCTTCACATGCGACGCCTGGCCCCGGCCGGCTCTGCCGACGTTTTCGCCAAACTGGAATACATGAATCCGGGCGGCAGCATCAAGGACCGTGCCGCGGTAGGAATGATTCGCCGCGCCGAAAGAGATGGCAAGCTCAAGGCCGGATCTACCATCATCGAAGCCACGGCCGGAAATACCGGCATCGGACTGGCCCTCATCGGCGTGAATAAAGGCTATCGTGTGATTGTCTGCGTGCCGGAGCGATTCTCGGAAGAAAAGGTAAAGGTGATGGGAGCGTTGGGCGCCCAGGTGGTCCGTACGCCCGACGCTGAAGGGATGGAAGGGGCGATCGTCAAGGCCAGAGAGATTGCCGCCGGGATCCCGAACAGCTTTATCGCACTGCAATTCGAGAACCTGGCGAACCCGGAGTTTCATGAGGAGACTACCGCGCATGAGATCTTCGAGCAGATGCAGGGTCGCATCGATGCGATGGTGATTGGGGTAGGCACTGGAGGCACCTTCAGCGGCGTCTCTCATTTCCTGAAGAAGCGGATCCCGCATGTTTTAGCGGTGGCGGTGGAATCGGAGGGCTCGGTCCTGCAAGGCGGCGCCGCGGCGCCGCACAAGGTAGAAGGGATCGGCGTAAGCTTTGTCCCCAAGACCTTCGATCCCAAAATGGCCGATGAAATCATCATGGTTTCGGACGTAGAGGCTTTTGCAATGGTAAAAGAGCTGGCGCGCAAAGAAGGCGTGCTGGGCGGCTCCAGCGCGGGCGCCAATACCTTCGCCGCTCTCCAAATCGCAAAGCGCCTCGGCCCTGGAAAGCGCGTAGTGACCGTAATTCCCGACTCGGCCGAACGATACATGTCAAAGAAAATCTTTGACGGCGGAATTTGAGGCCATCCTTCTTCGCCCCCAATACCCTCATACGGTCGAATTCCACAGCGTAAACTCTGCCCCGCAGCAGTCCTCAGATCTGGTTAATTTTGCGCAGCGATTATTGCGCAGAGGGTGGAGCAAAGGTCTCCGTGTCCGCCGGCTGGTGCACCGAGGCGCGCACGATATTCGGCGAAATCGTGACCAGAATCTCGCTGGCGTCGATCTGCTTGCTGGTGCTGGAGGTGAGCTCTCGGATGCCGGGAATTTTTACCAACCCGGGAATCCCGCTAAGCGAGCGAAGCTCGGACTCCGATATGCTGCCCGCCATCACCGCAGTTTCACCATTCAGCACGGTCACCGTCCCCTGGTATTCGCGATTATTGATGACCGGCACGCCGTTTAAAGACTGGCTCCCCAACCCGCGCACTTGAAACTCCAATTTCAAAGTTATTTCTTTTGTTCCATGGATCTGCGGGGTGGCCTTCAGTACAAGCCCAAGGTCTTCATAAGCGAATTGGGGAAATTGCGCGGCATTGGTCTGGATGCCGAGCGCCTTGCTGATTGAGGAAGGGACTGCAGCCAGAGAGAACTTTGCAGTCAGGATGGGATAACGGGTGCCTACCTTAAACGTAGCGGCATTGCCCTGCTGCGCGCGCAGGGTCACGTGGTCCAGCGTATTCACCGAAGAGGTATTCAGCGAGAAATTGGCCGATGCCGGCGGAATAGTGACCCCGCTGCGGGTGACTCCACCGCCAAAGAGAGCAAATGGCTGGTTGAGGAGCGAGTTCCCCTGGCTGCCCAGCGCGCCCAGCAAGGCGGCAAGTCCGGCCAGGTTGGCCGCGCTTACCGTCCCCGAGGAGACCAACTGGTTAATGAGGCTTTGGGTATTCGGGTTCTGCAACAGAGAGCCCACTGCGGTATTGAAGTTGAATAACTGGAATTGCAGAGGAAGCTTCAGACCAAGATCGCGGGCGAATGTCCTGTCGACTTCATAGACATGGACGTCGAGCATCACCTGTGGCTGCCCCGCCGCCAGGTCTTCCAGGACGCGGGTCGCCATATCGATGGAATCGATCGGACCGCGCACCGCGATCATCGATTTCTCCGCGCTGATATTTACCAGCCGAAAATCGAAGATGGCCCGCAGCAGCGTGGCCAGGTCAGTCAGCTCCTGTGGCGTGCTGGTCTCGGTAAAATAAAACGAACGGTATCCAAATCGCTCATACTGCTTCCGGTTTTCCGGGGTGTCCGAGAGCACAATCACCTGCTTGGGTGAGAGCGCTACGTAGAAGCTCTTGGTCATGGCGCCAAGCACATTGATGGCGGCGTAGAAATCTACCGGGTCAACGTCGAAGCGCACCACCGAGCTGTTTACGCTGCTGTCCACAATCGGAGTTATGCCATAGGCCTTCCATACCTGGTCGACCAGCCCGCGAGCGTCTCCCCGATAATGAAATTCTTTTTTCCCTTCCGAGGGCGTCAGAGTGATCTCGGGACCGTCCCGGTAGCGGAACTGCCATGAAGATTTCGCGGTGGGAGCAAGCTGGGCCATGATCGTGCGCAGCCGGTCGGCGGCAAATTGATTTTGCGGATCGATGGCAAGGGCCTCGCGAAATTCGATGGCCGCATTTTGCGGTTCGCCTTCGCCCAGCAGCCGCTCTCCTCCGGCAATGCGCTCGGCGACGATTTGCTGCCGCGCCATCTCACGGGCCACTACATAATCCCGGTCCTGTGGTTCGAGATTTACCGCGTGGTCGAGAAGCACGGAAGCTTCTAAGGCGCGCTTGTCGCGCAGCAGGCGCAGGGCCTGGTCGTAATCGGAACGGGCCTGCTGGCGCTGCGGCTTCTCCCAGGCGGTCCCCGGCAGGCCAGCGAGCAGGACCGCGGCCATGGCGAGCCAGTGCAGAGAACGCATAAAAGAATTGTACTCGAAGGCCATTCGATGCTACATCCTTGCAGGAATGGGACGGAGCAGCGGGCGATTCGTTATCCGCAAGAAACGATCTACGAAAGAAGGTCGGAGCAGCAGGAGAGGCACATCTCCGGCGAGTACGGGAGAAGCTCTTCAAAGCCGTAAATGCCGGTCGCGATCGCCAGCACCGGCACATGATTGGCCTGCGCCGAAAGAATGTCGGCGGGAGTATCGCCCACCACGTAAACCGTCGCCTGTTCATGCAAACGGCGGCGGGCTTCGGCGATTCCATTGGCAAATATACCGTCCCGCTTTTCACAATGGTCGCTGAAGGCCCCGAAGAAGAAGAAATTCTTTATGCCGCAGGCCTCGAGCTTGGCCCAGCCAATGCGCTCCAGATTGCCCGAGGCGACTCCCAGCAGCTTGCCCTCCGCATGTAATTTCCGCAGCAGTTCCAGCACGGAAGGGCAGAGCTCCGGACGAAGATCGGCGGCATTGCGCTCCACCTCCGCGCACATTTCCTTCACCAGTTCAGGGATTTTAGGCAGCCATTCCGATTCCGGCGCCCCGGTCTTATGCATAAAGCCGCGCAGGATTCCAATATCGGTATTGCCGTGGATGGGAACTCCGCTCACATCAAACGAGAGCCCGTAGACCTTTTGCACTCCGTGATGAAAGGCGTGATAATGCACCGCATCGCGGCTGTTCAGCAGAGTGCCATCGATATCGAACAGATACGCGTCCGCCGATCGCCAATCGAAGCCGGGGGAAGAGTGGACGCGGGGTGAAGTGGTCCCAAGACCAGGAGGTCCGGAGGCGTCCTTCTCGGGCGCTGCTTTTGCCCATCCCGTCTTGAGATTGGGGCCGACTACGTTTTTCTTCAATTTAGCGGGCGACCTTCTTTTCCGTAAGTCTGGTCATGGAAATAGGACGTGCGCTGCGGGGAGGACGCCGGACGCTGTTGCGCAACTCGCCTAAATCAAGCTTCAGTTCGTTGATCGTGCGGCTCAGAGTGTTGCGGTGCATGCCCAGCTCGCGCGCGGCCTTGCACTGGTTTCCATGATTGCGTTCGAGGACATTCAAAATAAAACGTTTCTTAAATTCGCGCACCGCCTCAGAATACAAAATCCCGCTTTCGTGCATCTGGGCAACGAGAGCCTCGAGCTGGTTCTTCACAGCGCCTCGCTTTCTGTCGTTTAACTGCATCACCGATTTTCCAGTCTAGGTGGGGATGTAAGCTGGCGCAACGCCTCGAACCCTGACTGAACCGAATCTGTTTCAACTAACGCGACCACGCACTCCAATTCACCTGGCGACGGGGAGAGAATGTGCAGTCCCATTCGATATTTTGTTTTCCAGGTCCGCGCGCAACTGTGTTTCGCGCGATCCCGGCCGCTTCTGCTGGCGCTGGACCTTCACCTTTGGAGCTCCCGGCGCGGGCTTTTCCGGCGCGCTCCGGGAAGAAAAATCCGGACTCATATTGCGCAGCGCCAGCGCTCCCTCCCGCACCTTTCCCCGCAGCTCCGAGGGCGCTGCCCACGAAGCCGTTCGCGCCGTCAGCAAAAAATACCGGCTGAGGTGCGAACGCGCGAGAGAAGGAGAGTCCGGGGCGAAGGCGGCAATTGCCATAACGCCTACGCTGATAATTGCAATCCCGCGCAGCAGGCCGAAGACTCCTCCCAGGAATCGGTCCACCCCGCGCAAACCAATTTCATTCATCGCCCAGCGCGTGATCCGTCCGATCATCCCGGCCAGAATGACGATTGAAAAGAAAATCGTTAAGAAGCCGGCCAGGTTCGCATATTGCTGCGCCTTTACATACGGCAGAAACCAGGCTGCTGCCCGTGGGTATTCCCACATCGCAAGCAGATAACCCGCGACCGCTCCAGCCAGAGAAAACACTTCAAAGAAAAACCCTTGCGCCGCGGCAAGCGCCACCGAGAGCGCGATGATGGCCACCATGGTCCAATCAAGCCACGTCATATTTCCAGCTCTCTTTTTGCCAGTTGGCGGTAGGCGGTAAGGTATTTCTCTCTGGTTTTGTGGACGATCTCCTCCGGCAGCGCCGGAGCGGGAGGCTGCTTGTTCCAGCGCACCGATTCGAGATAGTCGCGCACGAATTGCTTGTCAAAAGAAAATTGCGGTCCTCCCGGTTTATAACTTTCCGCCGGCCAGAAGCGGGAAGAGTCCGGAGTCAGCGCTTCGTCGGCCAGCAGAAGCTTGCCATCGATTTCGCCAAACTCAAATTTTGTGTCGGCGATGATAATGCCCTGCCGCGCCGCATACTCGGAGGCCTTCTTGTAGATGCGAAGCGAAAGCTCGCGCAGCTTTTCCGAGGTGGCGGCGGGAACCACTTTTTTCATCGCTTCGAACGAGATGTTCTCATCGTGTCCGCTGAGGGCCTTGGTTGCGGGCGTGAAGATCGGCTTCGGCAATTGGGCGGATTCGACCAGGCCTCCAGGCAGCGCGATCCCGCAGATGCTCCGCTTCTCCTGGTACTCCTTCCATCCCGAGCCCGAGATATAACCCCGGACCACGCATTCGACGGGGAACATGTTCGCCTTGCGCACCAGCATCGACCGGCCGCGAAGCTGGGCAGCATAGGGGCGGAGATGCTCGGGATATTGGCGGACATCCGCGCTGATCACATGGTTGGCAACGATGTCTTTTAGAAAATCAAACCAGAAGAGGGAGAGCTGAGTGAGTACCTTGCCCTTATCGGGGATGCCGGTGGCCAGGATGTAGTCAAAAGCCGAGATGCGGTCGGAGGCAACGAAGAGAAGATCGTCCCCTACGCGGTAGATATCTCTCACTTTGCCTTGCCCATAAAGCGGCAACTGCGATAGGTCGGTTTTGGTCAGTACTGAGGTCAAGGTCGGCAAAAATTAATTCAAGAAAAATTGGAAGCAGATGCGATTTTAAACTTCGCAAAATTTTTGTCAACGTCGTATCTCTGATATCCAAATGCGTAATATTCAAAAAAATACTTGCGCGAAGCTTTGGAGCGTGATTCTAAATTTTTCTAAACGTGGTGGAGAAAAAAAGTCTTTGAAAATTAAAAAACTCGGCAGTGTTTTCCACAGGAAGGCAGGAGCGATAATTTTCAGTTCAGGATGGCGGAATGGCTCCGCCATCCTGAGTAAAGGCGATGGTTTGCTCTAAGCGGAAGCCGCGACGGTGCGGACATTTTCTCCGAAGCGCACCGAGACCACCTTCGATACACCCGGCTCCTGCATGGTGACCCCATACATCACCGAAGCGGAGCTCATGGTGCGCTTGCTGTGGGTGATAACGATGAACTGGGTCTTGTCGCCCATATCGCGGACCAGCTCATTGAAGCGGCCGACGTTGGTATCATCGAGCGGCGCGTCCACTTCGTCCAGGATGCAGAACGGACTGGGCTGGTATTGGAAGATGCCGACCAGGAGCGCCAGCGCGGTAAGCGCCTTCTCGCCGCCGGAAAGCAGGAGCACGTTCTGCAGCTTCTTTCCCGGAGGCGAGGCCACCAGGTCGATTCCGCTCTCGCTGCTGTTGGCTTCATCGGTAAGACGCATGAAGCCCTGCCCGCCGCCAAACAGCTTGCGGAAGGTGATCTGGAAGCTCTCGTTGATCTTTTCGAAGGCCTCCTGGAATTTTTCGCGCGAGACGATGTCGATTTCCTTGATCGTGTTCTGGGTATTTTCAATCGAGTCCAGCAGGTCTTTGCGCTGGGTCTCGAGAAATTCATGGCGCTGCGCCGTCTCCTTGTACTCTTCGAGCGCCATCATGTTCACCGGCCCCATATTCTCCAGGCGGGTGCGCATCTCGCGGTAGATAGTCTCCTCTTCCGCCAGCGCCTCGCCCTCAAGAAGAGCGATGGTGGAGTCGGCGCGCAATTCCTCTGCCGGGACCGAAAGCTCATTGAGACAGCTTTCGGCCATGTATTCCATGTCCGACCGGAGCTTGGCGGCCGAGGCGGAGAGCTCTCCGCGACGGTCGCGCAGCGAGTCAAGCTCTACCCGGGCGGCGCGCAACTGCCGGTCGAGTTCGGCGATGCTTCCACGCAGTTGTTCGGATGCAAGCTGGAGTTGGGCGGCCCGCGCATCCGCCTGCTCGCGCTCCGCCGCCAGCGCAGACAGGCGCTCCGCCAGCTCGATATTTTCTTTTGTGCGCTGCTCTTTTTCCGCGATCGCCCGCACGATCTGTCCTTCGAGGGATTCGATCCGGCCCTCCACTTCGCGGGCCAGTGAATGGATGCGATCGAGCGCGGCTGCGGCGGCGCGCCGGCGCTCTTCCATGACCGCCAGACGCGAGGAGAGCTCGGAGGCGACCTGCGCTGCGGCATCGCGCGCGTTGCGCAACTCCGCCAAACGGGCCTGGGCGGCGCTCATTGCCGCTTCAAGCTCCTGACGGCGCTGCTCCTGTACGGCCAGCTCTTCTTTCTTGCCCGCGACAAAGTCTTCTCTGCGAGCGCGCTCCTGCTGGACGCGCTCCAACTCCACGCGATGATTGTTGTGCCGCTGCTGGGCCCGCGCCAGCTCCGCTTCCATCTGTTTTAATGCCATGCCCGAGCTGTGGGCATTCTGCTCGGTCTCGCGCTTTTCATCCTGCAGGCGTTCCAGCAGGGAAGCGAGCTCTGCAAGTTCGCGCCCCAGCAGCTGCGCTGTGGCTTCTTCACTGCGTAGCGCCTTCTCCAGCTCCTCCGACTGCCGCACCAGTTCGCGCAGCTCGCGCTTGAGCGAGAGCGGGCCTTCGGCGCGCTGCTTGCCGCCGGTCACGGTCACGTTGTGGAAGGTCTCTCCCGTGGGAGTAAGGAAAAACGCATTCGGATTTTCGAGCGCGAGTTCGCGCGCTACGCCCGCATCGGGGGCGATATATCCATTCCGCAGTTTGGGCAGGACCACTTCGAGCGAGTTGCCGAAGCCATTCAGCACCCGGACACAATGCGTGAGCGGGACCACCCGGCCGGGCGCAGGGGCCGAACGCGCGGATTCATCCACCGCAAAAGAAAATTTTGCCTGGGAATCGTTGGGATGGACGAGGAAGGTCGCGCGTCCGTCGACGTCGCTCTTCAGCAGGCGCATGCCCTCGCTGGCCGTGTCCCAGGATTTCACGACAATGTAGTTAAGCTCGTCGCGCAGGAAGTCATCGACGACGTTTTCATACTGGCCTTCGACTTCAAGAAAGTCGGCCAGCACGCCCACCGGAGCGCTTCCGGCTCCAAAAGCGCCGGAGCGAAGCAGACGCTTCACCGATTCCGTCGAGTAGCCATGCTCCGCGATGATGACCTCAAGCGAATTGCGCTTGCCCAGCGCGGTGGCGTACTCGGCGCGCAATGCGTCCAGGCGCTTGCGCGATTCGGCCTCCGCCGCGCGCTTCTGCTCAATCTGGCTGCGGACCCCGGAGACCCGCGAAGAGAGGCCAATGATGCTGTCGGAAAGCGAATCCCATTCCATGGCCAGCTGCCCGCGCCGCCCACCCATCGATTCGATCTCCGCCAGGGCCGACTCGCTCTCCCTCCGCAGCCGTTCCGAATCGCGCTCCAGCGAGCAGATATTTTCTTCCGCCTGGGTGATCTGGTTGCGCAGGCTGCCGCTCCCGGAGATCACATTGAGCAGCGTGAGGCGCTGCACCTCCTGCTCTTTCTCGCAGGCCACCAGAGCGCGCGCGGCTTCGTCGGCCTCGCGCTGCCGCGCCTCCGCCTGCTGCCGCGCCTGCATCACGTCCGATGCCGCGGAGTCCAGGACCGCCTGGTTCGATTCGCGCTCCTGGGTCAGCGCCGCAAGCTGCGCCTTGGTCCGTCCAACCTCTGCCTGCGATGCCGCGGAGCGGGCATCCAGTTCGGCGCAGCGCTCCTCATTGGTACGCTGGCGGGCGCTGGAGCGGTCGAGCTCGAGGGCGATCTCATTCACCCGGTCCCGATTGGCGCGCGCCTCGGTTTCCAGCGCATACCCTCGGTGCATGCCGGCCTCATGCTCGCCTTCCATTCCGCTGATGGCCCCGGATTTTTGCTGTAGGGCGTCATTTAATTCCGCAATTTCGCGATCGAGCGCCGCGCTTTCCCCGCTCAGCTGGGAAAATTTGCTGGCCAGAACGATGCGCAGCTTTTCCCGCATCTCGTCGCGCAGATGGGCATAGCGCTCCGCCTTGGAGGCCTGCCGCTTGAGCGAGTTCATCTGCCGCGTGATCTCGTCAAAGATGTCGTTGATGCGGGCAAGATTTTGCTTGGACTGCTCCAGCTTGAGTTCGGCCAGACGCTTCCGCGTCTTAAATTTCGTGATGCCTGCGGCCTCTTCGATGATGGCGCGCCGGTCATACGGCTTGCTGGAGAGGATCTGGCCAATGCGTCCTTGCTCGATGATTGCGTAGGACTCCGGGCCCAGGCCGGTCCCCATGAAGATGTCCTGGATGTCGCGCAAGCGGCACAGCTTGCCGTTCAACAGATATTCGCTCTCGCCGGAGCGGAACAGACGACGCGTGACTACGATCTCCCCCGCCTTGAGTTGCTGCTTGAATTTGCGGCGGCGAATCTTGAGCACCACCGGGACATTCGCTGAGGCGGATGCGTTGGGCGCGGCATTCTCAGGCGCTTGCGCTTCCGCGGGCGGAGCTGTCTCCGCATCCGATGGCTCGCCGCTGGAGGCGGCCACTAAATTGCCGCTTTCGTCGTAGACCTGGCCGGGTTGGTTTTCCGCAACCGCTTCCTCAGTCTCCTCTGCGGCCTGCGCGCGCAGCGCAGCTTCGTCCCAATCGTCCTGCGGAGACTCCTCGGCAATCTCAATCTCCGGCTCGAGGATGCCGTTCCTGTTGTATACATCCGGATCCACCAGGGTAAGCGAGACTTCGGCCATCCCAGTGGGCTTGCGGTCGCGCGTTCCGGCAAAGATTACGTCTTCCATCTTCACCCCGCGCAGGCTCTTGGCCGACTGCTCGCCCAGCACCCAGGAGATGGCGTCAGAGATGTTGGATTTACCGCAGCCATTCGGACCAACCACGGCTGCCACCCCCTCGCCATGAAATTTCAGCTCCGTACGGTCACAGAAGGACTTAAATCCGAGGATCTGCACTTTCTTTAGCTTAAGCAACGTACCCTCCTTGGATCGCGGTCAGGGCGGTAAGAGGCATCCACGGGAGTCGGGACCTTGAAATCGAAAACCGGGAAAGCGGGAGAATCGGCACTCTCATGCCGGTAACTGTAGCCGCGCGAAGTGCCAGGGTCAAGACGCCTACCGCAATATGTTGTGGATATATTGGGAGAAATACTTGCTATTGCATCACAGATGCAGCAACTGAGCAGATTTATGGGAATGGATTGCACGTGAGAGGTATGCGGAGAAGGTTGCGAGAGCTGTGGAAATCATAGCACTAATTGCCGCGCGAGCGGTCAGAATTCGGCCAATTTTCTCGGACTCGGAAGAGCTCCATCCAAGGCGGCTTACGGCTTTTCGGTGGGACGCAGCACGATCTCGCTGGTGAAGGCGTGTTCCGGCTGACTGACGATCATCCCGACCAGGTTGGCGACATCCTCCGGGCGAAGCATCTTGTCGGCATTTTTGCCTTCGTGAGGGCTCAGTTCGGTATTGGTCGACCCAGGGCAGACAATCGAGACGCGGATCTTGTATTTGCGCAGCTCTTCCGCCGCGGAGTATGAGAGGCCATTCAATCCCCACTTGCTGGCGGCATAGGCGGCGCCGTTAGGCAGAGGATTTTTGCTGGCGATGGAGGAGATGTTGACAATGTCCCCGCCTCCGGCGGCGATCAGCAGCGGAGTAAATGCCTTCATGCAGTAGAAGGCCCCGCGCAGGTTGGTGTTGAGGATGCGCTCCCATCCTTCAGGCGACAACTCATGGAGCGCCCCGGAGAAGCCGCCGACTCCGGCGTTGTTGACCAGAATATTGAGCCCCCCGAAAACGCTTTTAACCTGCTGGGAGAGGCGCTGGACCTGTTGCCATTGCGAGACATCGCACAGCAGAGCTTGGCATTGACCGCCGGCGCGGCGGATGCTCTCCGCGGTTTGATTGAGCGGCCCCTCAGTCCGGCCAGTGATCGCGACGGCAGCGCCCAGCCCAGCCAGACGATGGGCAATGGCCGCCCCAATGCCACGGCCGCCTCCGGTGACTACCGCGACTTTATTTTCGAGTGAAAAATTGCTCATAATTTCCCCGGATTATCGCCAACTCGCGCGTACTTGCGGTGTCTAATAGAATAACAAGGCCACGCGAAACATGTACGACTGGCGCATCCAACATCCGGGCAGCGGCTTGCATCCGAGCAGGTATTGGCTTTCGTCTGCCAGCCGTCCACTTGCCATGATTCCAGTGCATTCTTATAATCATCGTTTCCCGATGTCATAGGCGTAGTGTCGGTTGGCGATTCGCTATGCCAATGCATCCGGATCAAAGGCAGTGGAATTCAATGCAGCCAACGAGTGATAAGTGATAGAAGTTCATAGTGCTAAGGGTAGAGATTATTAGCTGTCCGATAAGGAGCCACATGAAGAAGGTATTTATCGCATCGATCCTGGCGTTTGCGACATTTTCCGTTGCCCAGGATACTCAAACCGCCGGACAGTCGGCCGGAGGCGCCCAAAACCAGACGCAACCCGGCGCAACGCCTGGGCAAACGTCCTCGACCCCGGGCCAATCCGGCGCCGCGACTGGCCAAGCGCCCAATCAGGCGCAGCCCGGTCAAACCCAATCGAGCCAGGCGAGCCAGCCCGCGCAACAAAAGGTCATCAAAGACCCTTCGGAATATAACGCCTACATGGCCGCCAGCCAGCAGACTGCTCCAGCAGCCAAAGCGGCAGCCTTCGAGCAGTTTGTCCAGCAATATCCCAACACGGTAGTAAAGGAAGAAGCGCTGGAGCAGCTCATGGCAGCGTATCAGGCTGCCGGAGACCAGGCCAAGATGACCGATGCCGCGAATCGCGTGCTCACGGTCAATCCCAATAATTTGCGCGCGCTGGCGCTGCTCACTTATACCTACCGTACCCAGGGACAGAGCACCGGCAACCAGCAGATGATCCAACAGGCCTCGCAGCTGGCGCAGCGCGGACTGCAAGCGGAGCAGCAGCCCAAACCGGCTGGCGTTCCTGACGCAGACTGGCAGAAGCTGATTCAGGGCGTAAACAATATTTTCAATGGAGCCCTTGGTATCAGCGCCTTGCAGCTCAAGGACTATGCCAACGCCCAGAAGTATCTCTCGGAGGCGGTGCAGGCCAATCCCACCAACTTGCTGGATGTGTATCCGCTGGCGCAGTCCTACATCTTGGCCGATCCCAAGCTGACCAATGACCAGCAGGCGCTGAACGGGCTGTGGTATGCCGCGCGTTCCGTCGCGCTCGCCCCAACTCCGCAGGCGCAACAGGAGATCAATACCTTCGGGCTTTACTATTACAAGAAATATCACGGTGGTCCCGATGGTTGGGACCAACTGGTAGCGCAGGCCAAGAGCGCGCAAAACGGCCAGCCGCCGCAGGGCTTCACCATCACCAAGGCCCCGCCGCCGCCGACCCCGTCGGAGTTCGCCGACCAGATTATGCAGAAATACAACGGCGACGTCTCCCAGATGGCCTACGAAGACTGGCTCTTCATCCTGGGATCCGGAAACCAGAAGGACGCCGATGCTGTCTGGGCGTTCCTGAAGGGCAAGCTGCTTCCTATTACCGGCAAGGTAGTGAATGCGACCCCTGAAGAACTCCAGCTTGCCACAACTGAAGACGACAAGCAGGAAAACAAGGCCGATGTGACTGTGCACATGACTCCCGCATTGCGGGTCGCTCCGAAGCCCGGCAGCGCTGCCAATGTGGTAGGCAAAGTGGACAGCTATGTCGCTCAACCTTCCCTGATGTTGACGCTGACGGAAGGCAAAGACAAGAATGCCAAACCCACTCGACCTGCGCGCCGCGCCCCCGCCCGCCGTCGCAGATCGGCGCGATAACCTCTGAGCGCAAAACAATATAGGGCAGCCGAAAGGCTGCCCTTGTTGTTTACAGAAGCAGATTACTGTCCCAGCATGATTCTTTGAATTGCGCTGGCCCGCCCAGTTGTAGGATCGCATTCGATAATTACCCCGCAGAGTCGCGGGTCTCCCTTTGCGGCCTCAAACTTTCCCGGCATGCTCGAGAGAAAACGGTTCAACACCAGCTCTTTTTCCACTCCAATGATGCTGTCATAAGGTCCGGTCATGCCGACATCGGTCTGATAGGCGGTCCCCTTGGGGAGAATGCGTGTGTCGGCGGTGGGAACGTGGGTATGGGTGCCTAAAACAGCGGTCACGCGCCCGTCAAGATACCACCCCATCGCCATCTTCTCCGAGGTGGCCTCGGCATGGATGTCCACCACAATCACCTTGGCCTTGATTTGGGAGAGGAGATGGTCGGCGGCGCGAAAAGGACATTCATTGTTGGCCATGAAAACGCGTCCCTGAAGATTGATGACGGCAAAAGGCGTGCCCGCTTTGGTGGTCCCTTCAAACCATCCAAAACCCGGAGTGCCGGGCGCGTAATTTGCCGGACGGATAATGCGTCGCGCCTGCGAATCGGGCGCTGCCGACTTCAAATAGTCAATCAGCTCTTTCTTGTCCCACACATGGTTTCCGGTGGTAAGCACATCGGCGCCCAGCTCAAAAAATTCTTCCGCCAGGGCGGGAGTCAGCCCAAAACCGCCGGCCGCGTTTTCCGCATTGATGAGCAGCAGCTCAATCTTGTGGGTCTCGATTAAATGGTGTAAGTGGTCGCGTAGAATCCTGCGTCCGGGGCTGCCGAAAATATCGCCGACAAAGAGGATGTGCACTGGCTAGGATAGCAGCCAAGCCCGCGATTGTCTGCCATCGCAACAGGCTGAGCGCAATGACAAAACCTTTAGGTTTCTCTCGACCTTCAAGGCTGAATCTCAGCCGTACGCAGAAAATCAAAATTGCCGGAGAGGTCTACCTGCACGTTCTTGATTCGCGCGGTATGCACCACCACGTTGTCGAGATACCACAGGTCGATGTTGGGCAGGTCGATGGCCAATTGCCGTTGCACCTTCTGGTAGATCGCGGCGCGCTTTGCCGGGTCCACCTGCTTGCGTCCTTCTTCGATCCAGGCATCGACCTGGGGATTGCTGTAGTAACTTCGATTGGCCCGCTTAGGCGGGAAGCTGGCGGTGTGAAAGGCATATTCGAATACGTCCGGGTCCTGGTTGCTGTATCCGACCCAGCGCAAGGTGTACATCTGGTACGCCCCTTTTACAATATCGGAAAAGAAAGTCGCAAACTCGAATGTATGGATTTGCAGGTCCACGCCCACTTCACGGAACTGCTGCTGCAGCACGGCGGCAATCAGACGGCTAGTCTCTTCGGTAGAAGTTTTGATCGTGAGGCGAAAGCGAATGCCGTTCCTCGTCGGATAGCCGGCGGCATCGAGCAGCGCGCGCGCCTTGGCCGGATCGTGAGGATAATGCGCTACATTGCTGGTGTAAGCCCAATGCTGCGGAGGCAGAATGCTGTCGGCTGGACGCGCAGTGCCCCGCCACAGGTAGTGCAGCATCGGTTCTCGGTCAATGGCATACGCCAATGCCTGACGCACCCGCACATCCCGTAGAATCGGGTCGCGCAGGTTGAAGGCCAGATAATTCAGGCTGGTGCCCGGCCCTTCATCGATGCGCAGCGCTTTCTCTCGTCGCAAAGAGACCAGCATGTCGGCAGTGAGAGCATTGATGGCCAGGTCGGCGGTCCCTTTACGCAGCTCAAGCGCCCGGGTGGTGGTATCGGGAATCACGGCGAAGCGGACGCGTTCCACCCTGGGCTTTTCCGCCCAATAATCATCATTCCGTTCGACGATGACCTCATTGTCCTGTTCATTTTTTACAAACTTGAATGGCCCTGAGCCGATAGGGGTGCGATAGAAATCTTTGCCGCTGCCATAAGGCACGATGCCGATGGCCCCATCGGAGAGGTTCCACAGCAGGGCGGCAAAGGGTTCTTTCAAATGGAAGACGACGGTGTGCTGGTCGCGCGCCTCGATTTCTTTTACATACTGGTAGGCTGCGGTCTTTGTGGAGAGCACCGAGCCATTGGAGAGCGAATCGAAGGTCCACTTTACGTCGCGCGCGGTGAGCGGCTGTCCATTGTGAAAGCGCACCCCGCTGCGCAGGTGAAAAATATAAGTCAGCGGGTCGGGAGTCTCCCAACTCTGCGCCAGCCAAGGACGAAGATTGAAATGCGAATCTTTGCGCACCAGGGAATCGAAGATGAGCTCATCGATGCGCTCCGATTGGGAGTCGATGCCGATGCGCGGATCCAGGTTCGCCGGGCTGCTCTCGATGATCATGGTGATGGTGTGCGGATCGGGGTGAAAGCGCCCACACGAAACCGCCGGCAATACCAGCAGGAGCGCAATCAGAGAAGGCCACTTCTTATGCATAGGTGATCTTGCCCAATATAGCGGGACGCGAGGCCCCGGTCGCCGAAGGAAGATTGCCGGGCCGGCGGTGCCAGCTCTGGTAGGCCAGCAGCGCAAACGCGGCGGCTTCTTTGGCTTCAGCGGGCAGCCCCAGTTGGTCGGACTTCATGATCTCAAAGCCCAGCGGCGCAATTTCTGCCTGGATCATCCGCAAGAGCGTGCGGTTGTGAGCGCCGCCGCCGGAGACAATGTAATCGCAAGCCACCTTTCCGTTTTTTCCTTTCTGTGGCAGCGCGAGATTCTTTTGCGCCATGATTTCGCGCAGCGCATTCCCGATGCTGCGGGCGGTAAGCGCGGTCGCGGTGGCGATCACGTCCTCTTTTTTCGCTCCACGTCCGCACCAGCGGAGAAATTTGGCGACAAACTCGCGCCCGAACTCCTCCCGGCCTGCGGTCTTAGGCGGTTTGCGGCGGAAAAACGGGTGTTTCAATGCCGAGCTCAATGCGCCCTCGATGATCTCTCCCCGCGCGGCGTAGCGCCCATCGGCGTCGTAGCGCTTGCCGAAGAGCAGCTCGGTGCAGGCGTCAATCACCATATTTCCCGGACCGGTATCGAAAGCGACCACCTCTTGCGGGGAAGCTCCGGCGGGGATGAATGTGAAGTTTCCAATCCCCCCGATATTCTGCAGTACGCGAATGCGGCGGCGCCGCCGGTAAACAACATAGTCGAGAAAGGGGACTAGCGGCGCGCCTCTGCCGCCCACCGCCATATCCGCAGGACGAAAATCGGAGACCACCGGAATCCCCGACCGGACCGCCAGGAGCGCGCTCTCTCCCGTCTGCCATGTGCAGTTGATCTTGCGTCCCATGTAATTCATCGGAGTGTCCTGATGATAGAGCGTCTGCCCGTGACAGCCGATCAGCTCTGGCTTGTCTCCCATATGCTTTTTGAGCGTAAAAGCAAGCGCCTCGGCATAGAGCTCGCCCAGCAGCCGGTCCAGGCGGGCAAGGCCGGCAACGCTCGTGGCCGTGGCATTCATCGCTGCCAGCACCGCCTTGCGCACCGCAGGGGGATAGTCGCGGTGTTCGTGCGCCAGCAGTCGCATGCGGATATTCGCCCCGCGTCCCGACAGGCGGACCAGGGCGACGTCAATTCCATCCGCCGAGGTGCCGCTCATGATGCCAGCGACGATCATGCGTTGCTCCGCGTCCTGGCTTCGACTAATTGGGTAAATTTCTGCATGTTCTCGCGCAGGCGGGCGACGGTGGTCTCATCGGGCGCGGCGGCAAAAGACTTTAGCTCTCGCGCCTTTTTCTTGAAGCGCAGCACCCGCTCCGCCGCATGGTTGACGAGGCGCTCGAATTTCTTGTCCCGCTCGGCGCGTTGCAGGACCGCCTCATAGCCGCGCCAAACCAGCTCTTCTTTATTGCAAACCAGGAAGATGTCGGCCCCGGCCTTCAGGGTCTCGATAGCTACATCTTCAATCGAGCCGACGGTCAGCACCCCTCCCATCTCCAGATCGTCGGAAAGGACCAGCCCTTCGTAGCCGATCTTCTTGCGCAAAATGCCGGTAATCCATTTTCGCGAGAGCGATGCCGGAGCGTCGTCAATTTCAGGATAGCCGGCGTGCGAGACCATCATCATGGGAAGAATATTCTTCAGCTCGCGGAAGGGATAAAGGTCCTGCTCCCAAAGCGCCTTCCATGGCTTGCGGATCGAGGGAAATTCTTTGTGGGTGTCCAGGTTTGCCTCGCCCAGTCCGGGAAAGTGCTTTCCGCAACCCAGCACCTTCGCCGAGCTCAGCCCTTTCAGGAAGCGGCGGGCGAATGTGACTACCTCTTTTGGATTGCCGGAGACGGTCCGCGAGGTGAGCACATTGCGCGAGGGCGGCAGATCGAGATCGAGCGACGGTGCAAAGTCGGTATTGAAGCCCAGCGCGCGGGACTCTTCCCCCAGCAGGCGGCCATGCTGCTCGAAGAGTTTCCTGTCGTATGTATGCGCCACCTTGCTGGCCGAAGGAGCGGGCGCTACCGCCTGCCGCAGCCGGTCCACGGTACCGCCCTCCAGGTCCAGGCAGGAAAAAATTGGGGTGCGCACCCTCTGCCGCGCTGCCGAGAGTAAAGCGTGCGTCTGCTGCGCCGAGACGATATTGCGCGCAAACAGAATGATCCCGCCGGGCTGGATAGCGGTCAGCATCCGATCGGCGGAGGCCGAAGGCTCCGGGCCTTCAAGCCCCATGATGAGAAGCTGCCCAACCCGGTGACGTAGCGGAAGAGAGTCCATGGAAAATGATATTACTTTCTTTAAACGTGAATGTCTCCCTAACGTGCGCTATACTCTTTGACCTGTTTACGTTTTAAATATCGGTTGTTGTTCTGCAGCCAGTGTGCTATGTCAACGAGACCAGGTCAGGCCCCATCTATCTCGCCAAATCGTCGCGTACTCGTTGATCAGGCACGCCAATCATGGATTCGCAAGCTGATCGATTTGACTCGACGCAATAACCTTCTCTACTTTCGTCCGCTAAAAACAGGAACTCTCGATCTCAACAATGCGGACCAAGAGTACATGGCCAGGTTCCTGCGCGGGGAGGAAGTTGCCGTAAAGAAGCTACTTCCCGCCGAAATAGATGATTTTTTAGGCAGTGTGACGAGAGAGATTGCCCGTCGTGCGTTGGCCAACCTGGAGGAAAAGGGTCTCCAGACCCTGTTCGTCGCTATTGGTAAAGCAACTTGGCCTGCCACAGATGGTGGACGCCCTACGGATGCCCCAATTTTGCTTATTCCTGCTGCGCTAGAGACAAAGGGCCATGGCAATCAGAATTTTTATTTGAAGCGAACCGGGCCAGTGCAAGTCAACTTAGTGCTTCTGCATGTTTTAGAGAACCAGTTCGGAGCAAAGTTAACGGCAGAGGATCTGGTGAAAATGTTGCTGGGAGATGACGACGGTGAAGCCTTTGACGCCAGCCCGGTATATACAGAGATTCGTCAAAAGGGCCGCGCTGTCCCCGGATTGGAGATAAGAGATTCTGCCGTACTCGGAAATTTCGCCTTCCAGAAGATGGCCATGGTAAAAGACTTGCACGAACGCGCGCAGGAGCTTTCAGCACACGATATTATCTCTGCCATTGCAGGTGATACGGACGCACGCAACATCATCAGCGCCGCCCAGCATGCGATCGAGCCCGACCAACTGGACCATGTTCCTCCCGAGAACGAGTTTAACGTGCTTGACGCTGATTCCAGCCAACAATGCGCCATTGCTGACGTACTTGGCGGGCAAAATGCAGTGATACACGGTCCACCTGGTACAGGCAAGAGCCAGACTATAGCTAACCTGATCGCCGGCCTAGCGGCGGCAGGAAAGCGTGTGTTGTTTGTGGCAGAGAAGCGCGCCGCGCTTGACGTTGTGCTGCGCAGGCTGAGTGAGGTCAAGTTGTCGCATTTGTCCATCGACCTTCATGGAGCCGATCTTTCACCAAAGAAAGTCATGCAGCAGGTAGCGCGCACGTTGGATAACGTACGGAACGCGACGCCGGTCCAATGCGAGCAAGTTCACGACCAACTTGTTGATCGACGCAGCCGACTTAACGACCACGTGAGCCGGCTCCATCAACGCAGAGAGCCAACGGGCAAAAGTGTTTATGACATGCAGGGAAGGCTAATCCGCCTACCGGTCACTTCTATAACGAGGTGGCGAGGAGCCGAGCTCAAGTGTATCGATCCCAAGATTGCCAAGCAAATTCGTGATCTTCTAATCGAGGCGCGCGGCTTTGAGTCTCTCTTTCTTAGAAATGATCCGTCACCTTGGTGTGGTGCCAACCTGCCCGACGGCAAGTCTGTCCAACAGGCGCTCGATCTGGTATCCCACCTAGCTTCCGAAACGTGGCCCTGTTTTCTTAATTCGTTCAACGCCGTGCTCGAGCAAAGTCGGCTTTGTCGACCCTTTTCCTTAGACGGCGTCAAGGATTTTGCAGGCCTGTTATCCCGCATTCAACGCACATTGGCCATTTACAACCCTGCTATTTACAAAGAGGAACTTGCACAATTATTAAATGATCTTGTGCCCGGCAAAAAGGGTGGACTCACTGCTGCATGGGTCTGGTGTACGAACTCCAAATTCCGGCAGGCGCGCTCTGCCGCGCTCAAGTTGCGAACGCAAGGTAAGGTGTCCTCGGCCGAATTGTTCGCCGAAGTAACAAAAGCAGCTGCTGACACAAAGAAATGGAAAGACATGTCAGCAGGTCTCACATCCCCGGCGCCAATTATGGGGGCAGATGAACATCTCCTAGCTTTTGGGAGTCTGTTCGAAGCAATGGCGAATGTTGCTTTAATTCTTCCCTCCAAGCGCACCGAGGATTGCTCGCTCGAAGACGTTGGTGACCTAATCAGCAAACTGAGCGCCGATTCTTCTACGCCATACGAAATTCCGAAACTGACCGAGATAGAGAAGAAGCTAGAGATCCTGGGTGGAGGAAAGCTCGTAACTGAACTGCGCGAACGAAAGCCCCAATCAAGCGATTGGCCGGCGGCATTCGAATATGCATGGTTAGCCTCAACATTGGATGCAGTGAGCCAGGAGGACCCAGAGATTCGCGGCTTCAAAGGGCGAACACATGACGGCTATATCGAGGACTTTACGCGGTTGGACGAAGAACGGCTGATACTCGCTGCGGACCGAGTCCGACGATCTCATGGCTTGAATGCCATTTCTGCCATGAATGCGCATCCTGATCAGGAACAACTTATCAAAGCAGAGGCGAGCAAAAGCAGAAAGCACCTGCCGCTCCGAAGAATATTCGCTCAAGCGGTTGATGTGCTCACTGCTGTGTGCCCATGCTGGATGGCAAGCCCGCTGGCTGTAAGTCAGTTGCTGGATGGAGGCAAACAATACTTTGATTTCGTGATCTTTGATGAAGCCAGCCAAGTTCTGCCGGAAGATGCCGTCCCCGCAATCCTACGGGGAAAGTGCGTGGTGGTTGCAGGGGACAATAAACAGCTGCCGCCAACTACGTTCTTTGCGGCCGGCGAAGACGACGATTACATAGCGGAAGAAGAGACCAGCGCTGCGGAAGGCTTTGAAAGTCTTCTCGACATGATGATGCCATTTGTCCAATCACGGTATCTTGACTGGCACTACAGGAGCCGTGATGAGTCCCTCATCAAATTTTCTAATCACTATCTTTATCAAGACCGCTTAGTCACGTTTCCTGGACCGGGCGGACCATCGGTTATCGACCATATCCTCATAAGACAGGAAATAGGTATTGATGGACAGGAAGAAAGTTCTAACGCCGAAGTACGGAAGGTAATCGAGCTCGCTCTAGATCATGCGCGCAAGCGCCCAGCGGAGACTTTGGGTGTGATCACGATGGGCATTCGGCACATGAATAGAGTGCAAGCTGCTCTTGACCGTGAACTCGAGAAATACCCAGATCTCCATGAGTTCTTTGACCCGAATCGCAGCGAGCGTTTCTTCGTAAAGAATCTGGAACGTGTGCAAGGTGACGAGCGCGATGCAATCATTATCAGCATCGGATACGGAAAAGATCGTGCGGGAAATCTACCCTTGAGGTTTGGACCGCTGCTTTCTGAAGGTGGTAGGCGCCGCTTGAACGTGGCGGTTACGCGATCGAGACAGCGGCTCACTGTGGTTTCCTCATTCAATCACCTGGACATCGATGTCTCTCGTATACGTGCGGGCAGTGGAGTCGAGCTCCTTCGCGACTACTTGCAGTACGCCGCTTCGAAAGGCAAGCGCCTTGGAGATGCGGAATTGACTACTGTTCCTTTGAATGATTTTGAAGCCGATATTTTCGATGTTCTCTGTGGGCAAGGGCTTAAGCTGATCCCACAGGTCGGTGCCTCGCAATTTAGAATTGACATGGTCGCGGAACATCCAAAAAATCCTGGTAGATTCGTGCTTGCCATTGAATGCGACGGTGCTAGCTACCATTCCAGCTACACAGCTCGCGATCGAGACCGCTTGCGTCAGCAGCAGCTACAGAATCTCGGTTGGCGTTTTCATCGGATCTGGTCCACCGACTGGTTCTTACGAAAAGAAGAAGAGGTGAAGCGAACTTTAGAAGCATTTCAGGAAGCAGTTAAGTTCGCAGACAAAATCGATGAAGACGCAAATACCGCGAATAGAGCTCCTAACGGGCACACTAAGGTTGCGAATAGTCCTCCAATTCAAAACGGTCCTGCTCGTGCTCGAAAGCCAAGACCCGCGATCCGTGTCAAGACCTCAATTGATCAATACAACACGCGTGAACTGGCCGAATTGATTAATTGGATAGCTTCAGATGGAAAGCTGCGAAGTGATCAGGAAATCATTAGCGAGATGGTTTCTGTTTTGGGCTTCACCCGGCGCGGCGCGAGGATTGAGAATGCTATCAAGAATGCCCTCCTGTTCGCCCGTTATGTTTAGGCGCAACATTTTGCTCAATCGAGCTGCTGCTTCAACTCGTTCAGCAGGTTCAGCGCCTGCAAGGGCGTAAGTGAATTCAGGTCGGCCTCATGCAGGCGGTTGACGATCCGCTGGGAAAGCGGAGTGAAGATCGCGAGCCGGCTTCCATGCGAATGCCGTTTTTTATGAGGAAAGATATGAAGAAGCAAAGACGAAAAGTGTGATAGGTCACAAAGCAATGTGACGGCCATCACAGAGTCGATGAGGAGCACGGCCCTATGATCCAGGCATGCGAAACCTCTCATACACCGTTGCTTCGTATACAGGAGCGCTGGCCCGCGCTTTCTCAGGACTCCTGCTAGCCGGATTCCTAATAATTGCCTTTGCTCCCAGCGCACACGCGGTCCCCAGCTATTCACGGCAGACGGGACTTCCGTGCTCTTCCTGCCACTACGCCCCTCCCGAACTGACGCCCTTTGGGAGGTCGTTCAAGCTGGAAGGCTACACATTTACCACCAAGCCTGAGGTGACGGAGGAAAAGAAAGACCACAATTCCGCGCTGCACCTGCTGGAGGGATTTCCACTCTCCGCCATCCTGGATACCTCGCTGACCGCCACCAAATCCCCTCAGCCCGGGACACAGAACGGCAGCTTCCAGCTGCCTCAGGCAGCATCTCTCTTTTTGGCGGGTGACTGGACGAGCCACGTGGGCAGTTTTGTGCAGGTCACCTATGCCAGTAAGAACGATCACTTTACCTGGGACAACACCGACATTCGTTACGCCAATCACGACAACAAATTGTTCGGCAAACCGCTCGTCTACGGAGTCACATTCAATAACAATCCGACTGTAGAGGACCTGTGGAACAGCACTCCTGCCTGGGGATATCCATTCGTTTCAAGCAATGTCGCGCCGGGACCTTCCGCCGTCGCGCTGATCAACGGAGGCTTGGCCCAGAATGTGGCGGGGGTGGGCGGCTACACCATGTGGAACGAGCACTGGTATTTGGCGGCAACCATGTACCGGTCGGAGCACATTGGAGGAGCCCAGCCCAATCCGGGCACAGGCTTCGGCGTGAATATCCGCGGCGTCGCGCCCTATTGGCGCGCAGCATGGCAGGCCTCCAGCAAGAACAATTACCTTGAGGTCGGGAGCTACGGCCTGCATGTGAAGAGCACTCCAAACGCAATCACCGGCCTGATGGATGGCTACACCGATTGGGCCGCCGACTTTCAGTATGATCGAACCATTCCCCGCTTCAAGAACGATGTGCTCTCAGTTCGCGGTACTTATATCCGGGAGAACTCGTCACTGGCGGCGACCTTCGCTGCCGGCGGCGCAGCCCAGGCCCGCCACCATCTGAACACCGCTCAGGCCAATATCGAATATCACTTTGGCACCAGGCTTTCCGGCGCGGCTGGATTGTTCGATACCACCGGCAGCCAGGATCCGCTGCTCTTTGCCCAGGCTGCGGTTTCCGGGAGCGCCAGCGGGGCCCCGCAGAGCAGGGGCTACATCTTAAACCTGTCATGGTGGCCGGAGCAGAACATCGACCTTGCGGTGCAATACACAGACTATCTTCGCTTTAATGGCGCTCGATTGAACTATGACGGCGCGGGACGAAATGCGGCAGGCAACAACACCGTATATGTGCTGGCACGGTTTGTTTTCTAGAGCGGTTCCATACTCTGGAATTCCGGCCTCAACCAGCGCAAACTCGAAGCGACCGGGAATTTCGCAGGACGTACCAAAGAGAGTCCTGTGCGAGCTTGGGCAAATTGAACCTTAGGGAGATGAATGATGCGAACACCGATTCTGCGCCTTATTCCGGCAGTCATCCTCTGGCTTGTCGCCTTTTCAGCTGCAACGCAGGCCCAGTCCGATGCTGGAAAAATTTACAAGACGAATTGCGTCGTGTGTCACTCCGCCGATGGCAGTGGGAGCAGCCCAGCGGGCAAAGCACTGCACTCCAAGGACCTGCGCTCTGAGGAAGTTCAGAAGCAGAGCGATGCTGCGCTGGCCGAGGCCATCACCAAGGGCAAAGGGAAAATGCCGGCCTTTGGCGCCAAAGTTCAGCCGGACGATGTGACCAGGTTGGTGGCTTACATCCGCGAGATGGCTAAAAAGAAGTAACCGCGTTTTCTGGTCCTGTATGACTGTCTTATAGATGAACGGAGGAGTACATGTGTGAATCCGCTGGGCGTGGGGAAGATGCTGAAGGCCCAGGCGCCGCACCATCGGGACCACATCTCGAGAGCAGGCGGTCTTTTCTCGGCGTGTTGCTGGGGCTGGGCTCTCTCCTGGTCGGGGGTCTGCTTTCGGCGCCCCTGGTCCGCTTTTCGCTTTTCCCTTTATTGCGCCGCACCACCGAGCTTAAAAGTTCCCCAGTGGGAGATCTCAGCGAGTTCTCGTCCTTGACTGAGCCGGTTCTGCGCACCATTCAGATTGAACAGGTGGATGGATGGCGCAAGGCGGTCTCGGAAAAGGCGGTCTATGTGACCAAAGATGCCCACGGGCAGCTTCGCGTCCTCAGCTCCGTCTGTCCGCACCTGGGCTGCACTGTCCCCTGGAACAAGGAAAGAGGGCAGTTTGTCTGCCCATGTCACACTGCCGTCTTTACCGCAGATGGATCTCGCGTCAGCGGACCCGCATTGCGAGGGATGGATACGCTCGGAACCTCGATCCAGGATGGACAATTGCTGGTGCGCTTCCAATATTTTCGTCAACTGGTCCCTGACAAGGAAGTCATAGGCTGATGGAAATGCGTACGATAGATAAAAGTGCGGAGGACGCTCCACCGGCTGCAGGCTTGCGCGGATGGATCAACCGGCGTACCGGCCTCGATGACCTGCTGCGCGCCGCTCTCGATGAGCCGATCCCCGGCGGCGCGCGCTTCGCATACATATTCGGCTCAGGGCTGTTGTTTATTTTTATTTCCCAGGTGATCACCGGCATTTTTCTTGCGCTCTACTACGTCCCCTCCGCCGATCACGCGCACACCACCGTCGCTTACATTACGAAAGCGGTCACGGCGGGTTCGTTTCTCCGCAGCCTCCACGCGTACGGGGCCAGCGCGATGGTGGTGGTGTTGTTCCTCCACCTCTCACAAACCTACATCTACGGATCGTACAAAGGCCGGCGCGAGCTTCTCTGGCTCTCCGGATGCGTGCTCTTCGGTCTGGTCCTGGCCATGGCGTTCACCGGATATCTGCTCCCCTGGGACCAGAGAGCTTATTTCGCCACCGCCGTGGGGACCAATGCCATCAGCGAACTACCCTGGATCGGTGAAGGCATGAAGCGCCTGGTTCGCGGGGGCACGGAGATGGGGACGCTTACCATCTCGCGCTTTTTTGTTGCCCACGTATTTCTGCTCCCCGCATTTATCTTCGCGCTTGTGGCCTCCCATATTTTTCTGTTCCGCAAGGCGGGCGCGGCCGGACCGGTCGATGAAGACCCTTACCATCCAAAACAGAAAGCGGATCTCTTCTATCCCCGCCAGGTGCTGATGGACCTCTCGCTGACCGCGCTATTGATTGTGGGGCTCGGATTGCTTTGTTTTTTTGTCCCACTACAGTTAGGGCCGCCTGCCAACCCCGCCGACGCCCAGTACATCCCCCGGCCCGAATGGTATTACCTGCCGATATTTCAGTGGCTGAAATACTGGCATGGAGCGGGGGCGATCGTCGGCGTGCTGGTGGTTCCAACGGTTCTCGTCGTGGCCATTCTCGCTGTTCCCTTTCTCGACCGCAGCGTCGAGCGGCGTCCGTGGAGACGGCCGGTGGCGATGGGGGCGTATGCTTTCGTGGTCTTCTTGCTGCTCGGACTCGGCCTGCGCAGCCGGTATTTAGACAGGCACGATCCTGGGATCGTCCAGCAACTGGCCAAACAGAAGGCGGAAGAAGAGAAATACGCCCGCCAGCCGTTCGAGCCGGAGCTGGCTTCGGCATCCCTTGTCGCCGCCAATGTGGCCTTAGCTGACCCGCTGGCGGCGAAAGGAAAGACCATCTTCGAAGCGCAATCCTGCAATGCCTGCCATGGCGATGATGGAGTGGGGACGGCCGCTGCCCCGGCGCTTATCGGAGTAAACGCAAAATTCTCCTCCGGCCAGATGGCGGAAATTCTCAAACATCCCACCGTGAAGATGACGGCCGGCGGCATGCCCGCAGTCGATCTGCCGCCCGAGGAAATGAAGGCGCTGATCGCGTATGTGGAGAGTCTTAAGTAGCTGGCGAGAAGAAATTATCCAGTCACAAACCGCTTTAGTCCCCGCTTATTTTTAATTATTAGACCAGAGCCGTGGACCTCAATCAGTTCCTGGCGTTTGAAATCGGCAAAAAGCCGGGTGACCGTCTCCCGAGAAGTTCCCAATATTCCCGCGATCTCTTCGTGAGTGAGGGTCAATATGGAGCGCCAGCCCTCGGAATCTTCGGTGTGAGCAGCATTCCAGTCGAGGAGGAATCGGGCCAGTTTTTCCGCGGCAGATCTGGACAAACCCAGATAGCGCACCTCTTGGCAAGTCGCATAATAAATGTCGCTAAGGATTTGTGCGACCCTCAGGGCAGCATCGCCATGCCCGCGCAAGAAAGAAAGAAAAGCCTCGCGCTCGATGAAGTTTGCCTGTAGTGGCTCCAGGGCCTCGGCGGTGAGTTCGTAGGGTTTCTTCGAAATCGTGCCGGGTAACCCGATGATCTCGCCCGCGCCGGCGATACGCATAATCAGCGATTTACCATCTGCCGAACCTGCGCTGAGCTTTACTCTCCCATTGCACAGGATGAAGACACCGCGGGACTCCTGGCCTTCGACAAAAAAGATAGAACCTTTGGGGTACGTTGCCAACGAGGACATGGCCTGCAAGGCTTCAAGATCATGCGCCGGCAGATCGCAAAAAATGTGGTCGTGCCGGAGCGGACAGATAAGGCAACTCTCGATAATCTCCAGGCCGTAGGGCGTCCGCATTTTTATTCCTTAGGAGCAAATTATACTATTTATGATTTCATCTCTTTATCTATGACAGCGGAACTCCCCATTCAAAAATTCTCTACCTCAGCATCACCGAATGTACCAATTCTTGAGTACTCACTGCCAGAAAAGGTCAAAAGATTATTCTTAGGGGGACTGCGACATTCCGTTTTAGTCGAGCTGCTGCTTCAACTCGTTCAGCAGGTTCAGCGCCTGCAGGGGCGTCAGTGAATTCAGGTCGGCTTCATGCAGGCGGTCGACGATCCGCTGGGAGAGCGGGGTGAAGATCGTGAGCTGGGCCGGAGATGGAGCCGCATCTTTTGCCGGAGTGAGCAGCTTCGAGGCCTCGCGGGCCGTCTGTTCGTGATCTTTGAGCACCTCGCGCGCCCGCTCGATTACATCCACGGGAATGCCGGCAAGCTTGGCTACTTCGATGCCGTAACTGCGGTCGGCCGCTCCCGGTCCTACTTTGCGAAGAAAGACGATCCCTCCGGCATTTTCCTTCACGCTGACGCGGAAGTTCTTCACTCCGGGCAGTTGATCCCCAAGCGCAGTGAGTTCGTGATAGTGGGTGGCAAAGAGCGTCTTGGCGCGGGTGATGGCGTGGATGTATTCGACCGTCGCCCAGGCGATCGCCAGACCATCGTAGGTCGCGGTCCCGCGTCCCATCTCGTCGAGCAGAATCAGCGAGCGCGGGGTGGCGGTGTTGAGGATGGCCGCGGTCTCCGTCATCTCGACCATAAAAGTGGAGCGGCCGCGCGCCAGATTATCGCTGGCCCCGATGCGGGTAAAAATCCGGTCGACCACGCCCAGCCGCGCGCGCCGCGCCGGAACAAAGGAACCCATCTGCGCCATGATGACAATCAGCGCGGTCTGGCGCAGATACGTGGACTTCCCGCCCATGTTGGGGCCGGTAAGCAGCAGGATGGAATGGCCCTCCCGGTCGAGAAACAGGTCGTTGGGCACAAAGCGCTCGCTCTCCTGCTGTTCCACCACGGGATGGCGCGCCTCCATCAGCTCAAGCTCGCCGGAATCGTCGAGCTGCGGGGAGCAGTAATTGCGCGCCGCAGCGATATGTCCCAGCGCGAACAGCAGGTCTACTTCCGCCAACGCCAGCGAGGTCTGGCGGATGCGCCGCGCCTCCCCAGCGACCGCGGAGCGCAGCTCGGTAAAGATGCGGCGCTCGATCTCCAGCATCTTCTCCTCCGCTTCGAGGACCTTGCTCTCGTATTGCTTGAGCTCCGGGGTGGTGAAGCGCTCCGCATTCACCAGGGTCTGCTTGCGCTCGTAATCGGAGGGAGCAAGATGCAGATTGGCCTTGGTGATCTCGATGTAGTAGCCAAAGACGGAATTGAATTTTACTTTAAGCGAGTTAATGCCGGTGCGCTGGCGCTCGCGCTCCTCGATTTGCGCGATATACCGCTTGCTGTTGCGGCTTAGATCGCGCAGCTCATCGAGGTCTTTATCCACTCCTGGCCGTATCACTCCGCCATCGGCAAAGCTGAGCGGCGGCTCGGCGACGATGGTGGCCTCAATCTGCTCCCGCAGGTCGGAGAGAGGATCGAGCAATTGATTGAGTTGCTCCAGGCGTTCGGCCTTGAACTGCTGCAATGACCGTTTAATTTCAGGCAGCCGCGCCACCGACGCCGCCAGCGCCAGCACATCGCGCGGGTTGGCGGTTTCGAGGGTAATGCGGCTGAGCAGCCGTTCCATGTCGAGCACCCCGCCAAGCTCGCGCCGCAGCTCTTCGCGGGTGACCAGGTCTTCAAGGACAGCGCCGACCGATTCATGGCGGCGGCGGATCTCCTCCAGATTGACAGATGGGCGCAGGATCCAGGAGCGCAACAGGCGCTTCCCCATGGGAGTAAGGGTTGCGTCCATGGTGCGGAAGAGCGTGACCTCCGCTCCGGAGTTGGAAAAGAGCGGCTCAATCAGCTCCAGGTTGCGGACCGTGACCGCGTCGAGGATCAAGCAGTCCTGGCGGTCATAGAAGCCGATGCGGTCCACATGGTGAAGGGCTCCGCGCTGGGTATTGCGGACGTAGTGCAGGATCGCCCCAGCAGCCGTCGCCGCCGCCGGACGGCTTGCCAATCCGAAGCCTTCGAGCGAGAGCACGCCGAAATGATTTTCCAGCAGTGGGATGGCGTAGTCGGCGGCGAAGGCCCAATCCTCCAGCGGGGTCTCGGTAAAACGCAAATTGGAGCTGCGGGAAAGTTCCGTCATCGCCGTCGTGCGGTCGAATAACGGCAGGGCGGAGGGATAAAGCAGCTCGCGTGGACGCAACTGCGCCAGCTCCTCCATAATGCGGGCCTCCGCCGATTTGCTCGAGCTGCTGTCGTTGCCGAACTCGGTGGCGCGAAACTCTCCGGTAGAAAGATCGAGCACCGCCAGTCCCACCCGGTCATTCACTCGCGCCAGCGCAGCCAGGAAATTGTTCTCCTCCGAGGCCAGCGCGCTGTCGGCGGCGGTGCCCGGGGTGAGGACGCGGGTCACCTCCCGCCGCACCAGCTTCTTCGCCAGCCGGGGGTCCTCCATCTGCTCGCAGATCGCGACCTTGAAGCCTTTGCGCAGCAGCTTGGTCAAATATCCCTCAGCAGCATGGTAGGGAACGCCACACATGGGGACGGCAGCGTCTTTTTCCTTGTTGCGCGCGGTCAGCGTGATTTGCAGCTCGCGCGCCGCAACCACGGCATCGTCAAAAAATAACTCGTAAAAATCGCCCAGCCGGAAGAAGAGAAGCGCGTTGGGGTGCTGCTTCTTGATGGCGGCGTATTGCCGCATAAGAGGAGTGGAAGGCTCAGTCATCAAACTGGAGGGAATTATGACATGGGCTTTGTGATTTCGAGAAGCGTAGCGATGAGAAATCGCTACGGGCTTCCGAAATTCATGGGACTCACGAGAGGACTGCGCTATAGGGATTTCTCGCTGCGCTCGAATGGCAATTCAACAGGGTGATTCAAAGTTGGAAGCGCCCCAGCACGGGTCCTTTCGCCAGCAGGAGACGCGGCAAAAAGCGGTATAATCCAGCCATATTCTCGTAAAATATTGAATACTAAGATTTTGGCCCGGCGAGCGGAGTTCAATGCCTCTTTTCTGGTTACGCGTAGCAGTGGTGCTGTACGGCATTGGGCTGATCTATGCCCTGATCTGGCTGGTGCGGCGCCGCGAGGCAGTTTCGCAAAGCCTGATTTCTTTGACGGAGATTGCCCTGGCCTTTCACCTGGTGTCGCTGGTGGAATCCTTCAGGTTCAACGGCCGCCTCGTGCTGACCACCATGCACCAGGTGGAATCCCTGCTGGCCTTTCTGATGATGCTGTTCTTTATCGGCGTCTTTTACGCATATAAGACCAGCTCTCCCAGCGTCTTCGTCTTTCCCGCGGTATTCCTGCTCGCGCTCTCGGCTGCGGTGGCGCAACAGCCGCCCCAGTTCTCTTCGCCTTTCCTGCGCAGCGGCTGGATCTTCTTTCATATCGCCCTGATCTTTGCCGGGTACGCCGCTCTGTTTTTCAGCTTTGTTGCCAGCATCCTGTATTTGCTCCAGGAGAGAAAGCTGAAATCGAAGCAGGTGGGCGGGATCCTGGCCAAGCTGCCCTCGCTCGAAACCATCGACGACCTTGGCTATCGCTCCCTGCTGCTGGGCTTTCCGTTTATGACCCTGGGGCTGATTGCCGGCTCGGTCATGGCGCAAGTCGAATTTGGCCCTGCCTTCTTTCATGATCCCAAGGTGCTGTTGAGTTTGCTGATGTGGGGCGTCTATCTGGTCATGCTTTACACCCGCTTAAGTATCGGCTGGCGCGGACGCCGCGCGGCCTTCCTCTCCGCCTTTGCCTTTGCCGCAGCAGTGAGCGCATGGGTCGCCAACTACTTCAGCTCCATGCACAGGTTTATATCCCAATGAGCCTTATTCTGGTGGGGGTGAACCATAAGAGTGCGCCGGTTGCCGTGCGCGAACGGCTTGCCATTCAGGAATGGCAGTTGCAGGAGGCGACGCGCCGGCTGCTCGAAACCCCAGGAGTAGAGGAGGGATACGTGCTCTCCACCTGCAACCGGGTCGAGCTGCTGGTCGCCAACTCCGAAGAATCCGATGCCGGGCGCAGCCAGGCGCTGGCCGCTGTCCATATATTCATCCGCGACTACTTTCAAATCGATCCCAAAGAGCTGAAGCAGCATATCTATGAGTTTCACCAGCAGGAGGCAGTGCGGCACCTCTTCCGGGTCGCTGCCAGCCTGGATTCGATGATCGTAGGCGAGCCCCAGATCCTGGGACAGGTGAAGTCCTCGTTCGCGATTGCCCGCGCCACCGGCGCAGTCAACTCCCGGCTGGAAGAGTTGCTGAACCGGGCGCTGGCGGTGGCCAAAAAGGTCCGCAGCGAGACCCAGATCGGCAGCTCGACCGTCTCGGTCGCGTCGGTTGCTGTAGACCTGGCAAAAAAGATATTTGGTTCCCTCCAGGGACGGCATGTCTATTTAGTGGGCGCAGGCAAGATGAGCGAGCTGGCGGCGCGGCATCTCATGGCCCACGGAGCAGCCTCCATCATCGTCGCCAACCGGACCCACGAGCGCGCCCAGGCGATTGCGGCGAAGTTCCATGGAGAAGCCATCCGCTTCGAGGACCTTTACCGCACCGCCGACCGGGCGGACATCGTGATTACCTCGACCGGATCGCCCCACGCTGTCTTTCGCCGCGAGCACGCGGAGCAGTTCCTGCAGCGGCGCAAGAACCGTCCTATGTTCTTCATCGACATTGCGGTCCCGCGTGACGTGGACCCCGAGGCCGGCAAGCTCGACGGCATCTTCGTCTATGACATCGATGACCTGCAGCAGATGGCGCAAGCCAACCTGCAAGGCCGTGGAGCGGAGGCGGCGCGGGCGGAGCGGATCATAGAAGCCGAGGTGGAGCGTTATCTGGCGCGCGTGCAGCAGCGCGAGGCGGTACCGGCGATTGTCTCCTTGCAGCAGCACGTTGAGAATATCCGTCGCGCGGAGCTGGAGCGTGCCCGGGGAAAGATGGGTAAGCTTACGCCCGAGCAGGAAGCGGCGATCGAGGCGCTTACGCACTCCATCGTTAACAAGGTTGTGCATCCTTCGCTGGTCGGCCTCAAACGTGACTCCCAAAGTTTTTGGGAGATGGTAAGGAGGGTCTTTGGAATCGAGGCGTCATCGCCGCTCTCCGATGATGAGGACCTCATAGAGGTTGAAAACGAAAAGCGGCGTTCCCTGATTTCCAAGGCCAAGAGCTAATGGCGCAACTGAAGATTGGCTCTCGCGGATCGCAGCTTGCCTTGTGGCAGGCGAACCACGTTGCCGGCCTTCTGCGAGGGCAGGGACATGAGGTCGCAATCGAGGTCATCAAGACCACAGGCGATAAGATCACGGAGGTCGCGCTCTCCAAAGTGGGGACCAAGGGCATGTTCACTAAGGAGATCGAAGAGGCCTTGGCCGATGGTCGCGTGGACCTGGCGGTGCACAGCTTGAAGGACGTGCCTACCGTCCTCGCGGCGGAGTTTGTTCTTGCCGCCATCATGGAGCGGGAAGACGCGCGCGATGTTTTTCTCTCCCGGCATTACGGTAGCATCGCAGAGCTGCCGCAAAATGCCCGCATCGGCACCAGCAGCCTGCGGCGCATGGCCCAACTGAAAGCCATGCGGCCGGACCTCGAAACCATCTCGCTGCGCGGCAATGTAGACACGCGCCTGCGCAAGCTCGAAGCCGGGGAGTACGATGGAATTATTTTGGCGGCGGCAGGGGTGAAGCGGCTGCAACGCGCCGAGTGGATTCGCGAGCTGGTGGATATGGGCCTCATGTGTCCCGCCGCAGGGCAGGGCGCTTTGGCTGTGGAGGCGCGCTCCCGCGACCAGGCGGTGCTGGCTCATCTGAAGTTTTTGGACCACGGGCCCAGCCGCCGCGCCGTGACCTGCGAACGCGCCGCCCTGAATGCCCTGGGAGGCGGGTGCCAGGTGCCGATCGGCGCCTATGCCACGGAAAACGCCGATTTGAGAATTACCTTGCGGGCCATGGTCGCTCGTCCGGACGGCTCGGAGGTCATCCGCGAGCAACGGACCGGAAGCGACCCGGAAAAGCTGGGAGCAGAGGTGGGCGCTGCGCTCCTGGCAAAAGGCGCGGGCGAGGTGCTTCAGGATGTTTACCGGCAAGGCCACGCGGTTCCGCAGCAACCATAACTAGACAGGTAAGAGAGAGTCCATTGAGCAAGAAAAAATCTTCATCAACTTCCCAAAAAAATAAATCCGTAAATTTACCGTTGAGTGGAAGGCGTGTGCTGATCACGCGCGCCCAAAAGCAGGCAGCCAAGCTTTCCGGGCTTCTGCGCGAGCAGGGGGCGGAGGTGATCGAGGTGCCGACCATCGAGATCCGTCCGCCGGATTCTTATGCTCCCTTGGATGAGGCCTTGCGCAAGGTGCTTTCTTATGACTGGCTGATACTGACCAGCGTAAACGGGGTAGACGCGCTTTTTGAGCGCCTGGAAGCGGTGGGCTTCGATGAGACCGCATTGCAGCACCTGAAGATCGCAGCGATTGGTCCGGCAACCGAGCAGGCGGTCGCCGATCATGGGCTGGTGGTGGACCTGATGCCGGAAAGATATGTGGCGGAAGAGGTGGTCCGCTTGTTGCGCAAGCACGTGAGATCGCAACGGGTGTTGCTGGTCCGGGCCAAAGTCGCGCGCGACGTAATCCCCAACGAGCTCACCGCGGCGGGGGCAAAAGTGGATGTGGTGGAGGCCTACGAAACGATTGTGCCGGAGCACTCAAAAGCAAAGCTGCAGCAGGTCTTTGCCGACGAGCGGAAGAAGCCGGAGATCATCACCTTCACCAGCTCTTCCACGGTACGCAATTTTCTCGCCTTGATCCTGGGCACGGATATTCCCAGGAAGTTGCCTGGAGTGCAATTTGCCTCGATCGGGCCGGTGACCTCGGAGACGCTTCGCGAATACTCGCTGCCGGTCAGTATTGAGGCCGAGGATTACACCATGGAAGGGCTGGTGGAGGCGATCCGCAAGAGCGCTATGCGACGTTAAGGCGGGGTTCCGGGAGGATTCTCTCTTCCATGGAGACATGGAAGGGCGTAAGCACTTCCACTCCATGATCGGTGACGGCCACAACATCGCAATGGCGTATCCCGCCATAGCCTTCAATATAAATTGCCGGCTCCACATTGAAGACCATTCCGGCTTGCAGAACGTCGGGCGATTTGGGATGCAGGCGGGGTTTAGCTGTGTGGCTGATCGCATCGAAGCCGACGCTATGGCCTAACTGGTGTTTGAACTCTTTTCCAAAGCCGCGCCTCGCGAGCACATCGCGGGCCGCGCGATCTACCTCAGAGGCTGCGACCCCAGGCCGGACCACAGCCAGCGCCGCCTCCCGCGCCTCCAGCACTGCCCCATGCATCTGCTGCTGCCTTCCATCCGGATGCCCAATCGAATAGGTGCGTGTGATGTCTGTCCAAAAGCCGTCAATGTAAGTGTTGCAATGCATCAGCACCAGGTCTCCGGACTGCACCACGCGCTCGCGGCTGCGGGCGTATGCGGCGAAGGCCAGCGCGGAATTCGCTCCCGACATGCAGAAGAAGAAGCCGCCTGCGCGCCCCACATCCTCATGACGCGTAGAGAGCGTGTTCAGGCTGGCGAGAAAAAGAGCGGCAACCTGCATCTCCCTCAGTCCGGCGCGTAGCTGCTTTACACCCGCTTCAAATGCTTCGCCGGCCAGACCGCACGCCAGGCGCTCGCGCTCCAGCTCCACTGAAGTGAGCGAGGCGCGCAGATCGGCCAGCAGCTCCCCGGCATCGCGCAGCTGCGCATCCGGCGCGAATTCGCGGAGCAGATGGCCCAGCGACCAGCCATAAAAGTGGGTTGCAGCATAGGACGCCGGTTCTACATGGCTGCCGGTATCGGAGCCGATCGCCCCGCCGGAAATGTCAAGCTTGTCAAAAACTTGCGCCAGAGGTCCGCGTATTTCTTCGACGGCATCGGTCAACTTGTCCAGAGAGCCGGGTTGAAAGGTGAGGACTTCGTCTGCATGTCCCTTCCTGGCCAGGGTCTCTTCATCTTTGGGGACGATAAGAAATGTGGCCCCGCCTTTGGCCACCACGGCGATGCTGGCGCCGATCACCGGCCAGTACCCGGTGAGCAGCAGCACGTGCTTGGGCAGCGAGCAAATCAGCGCTTCAAAGCCGGATTGAGCAAGCGCCTGCTGCACCCGCCGGATGCGCTCGCTATCGCCGCTGATGGGCGTAAGCCGCGTCATGCCGCGAACTTCCTGGCATCGCGCTGCTTGAACTCCAGGCCAATGCCGGGACGGTCGAGGTCAGGATAGAGCGAACCGTCTACCGGCTCGACTGCGCCATCGAAGAGCATGCGCTCGATGCGGACATGATCGAAGAAAAATTCAATGTGGCGCAGGTTGTTCAGCGCGCAACAGGGATGCAGATGGATCGACGGCGCGGTATGCGCCGAAAACGGGATGGAAAAGCCTTCGGCCAGATTGCCGGCGCGCATAAATTCGGAGATGCCGGCGCAGCGCGTTGCGTCCGCCTGCAATACGTCCACGGACTGGGCCTGAAGCATGCGCTGAAAGTAGGGCAGGTCATAGCCGTATTCTCCGGCGGCAACCTGCATGCCCGCGGGAGCGCGGTCACGCAGCAGGCGGAGCCCCTCCAGATCGTCCGATGAGACTGGCTCCTCAAACCACTTCACGTTCAGCGGGGCAAACTGCTCCGCTTTTTCCAGCGCCTGCTTGCGCGTATAGGCGCCATTCGCATCGACGAAGAGTTCGACATCGGCGCCAATCGCCTCACGCGCTGCCTTTACCCGCTGCACGTCCTGCTCCGGATGCGTCCCGATCTTCATCTTTACCATCCGAATCCCTTCCGCCGCCCATCCTGCAAGCTGCTCTTGCAGACGGGGAATCGAATAAGAGGTAAAACCGCCGCTGCCGTAGACCGGTACTCCATCGCGCACCCGCCCAAGCAGCGTGGCCAGGGGCAAATCGAGCAGCCTGGCTTTCAGGTCCCAGATGGAATTATCGATCGCGGCGATCGCCATGGAGACGATCCCCGGACGCCCGAGATTGCGGATGTGACGGCGCAATTTGGCCCAGATGGCGGGAACGTCCATCGCATCTTCGCCGATCACCAGCTCACGCAGCTCCTTATGGATCAGCAGGGCCGTCGCCTCGTCGGCGTAGCTATAGCCAAGGCCTTCCTTGCCCCCAGCCCGGGTATTCACCAGGACCAATACCGTCCTATGCCAGGAGAAGGTGCCGTCCGATTCCGCCGATTCGGTGGGGATACTGTAAACCGAGACTTGCAGCTCTTGAATCGGCGTTTTCCGGCGTGAGCTCATGAGGGCCCCTTCTCTTTGAGAGCGCAAGCGGAGAGCCAAGGTTGCCGTATTCCCCCTATTTCAGCCCAGAAGAACGGAGCAAGAAAAATCCCTCCCCAGGATTGCAGGAGGGATTTTATGTCCAAATATGGCGAGGCTTAGGAAACCATGCTGCTTTTCTTGGGCAGCATCTCTCCCATGCGCTTCATGCGGGCGCCTACGCCGCGCAATTTTTCTTCAATGCGCTCGTAGCCGCGATCGATGTGATAGACGCGGTCCACGATGGTCTCTCCATCGGCGATCAAGGCAGCCAGCACCAGGGAGGCGGAGGCGCGGAGATCGCTGCACAGGACCGCCGCCGCGCTCAGCGGGGTCTTGCCTTGAACGATTGCCCGGCGGCCATCCAGCTTGATGTTTGCTCCCATGCGCTGCAGCTCCTGGGCGTGCATGAAGCGGTTTTCGAAGATGTTCTCGGTAATCAGCGAGGTCCCCTCCGCCTGCGTCGCCAGCGCCATGTATTGCGCCTGCATGTCGGTAGGGAAGCCGGGATGCTCTTCCGTGACCATGTCCGCCGCCTTCAGCGCGCCATCGCCCTGCACCCGGACCGTGCCGTCGCCCTCGGTGATCTTCACGCCACACTCTTTCAGCTTGGCCAGCACCGCACCCAAATGCCGGGGCTCGCAATCGGCGACGATCAGATCTCCGCCGGTGACTGCGCCCGCCACCACAAAGGTCCCCGCCTCGATGCGGTCAGGGATAATGCGATGCTTCGCCCCGGAGAGCTTGGAGACTCCCTTGATCTTGATTACCCCGGTCCCCGCTCCTTCAATCTTGGCCCCCATTTTGTTCAGCAGGGTGGCCAGGTCCACAACCTCAGGCTCGCGAGCGCAATTTTCCATGATGGTTTCGCCATCCGCCAGGGTGGCGGCCATGAGCAGGTCTTCGGTCCCGGTGACGGTGATTTTGTCAAAGACGATGTGAGCGCCTTTGAGCCGTTCGGCACGGGCCTCGATGTATCCGTGCTCCTGGGTAAGCTGCGCCCCCATTTTTTCCAGGCCTTTGATGTGCAGGTCGATAGGCCGCGCGCCGATGGCGCATCCGCCTGGCAGCGAGACCCGGGCAATGCCGGTGCGGGCGACCAGCGGTCCGAGCACCAGCGTTGAAGCGCGCATGGTCTTGACCAGCTCGTATTTCGCCTCCGGAGTGCTCAGCTTGCGGCAGCAGATGGTGGTACGGTGATGCGCCCGGCCATAGCCCAGCTCGACTTCAGCGCCCATCGATTCGAGCAGTTGGCGTTCGGTCTGGATATCGCGAACATCGGGGATGTTTTCGAGCACGACCGGCTCTTCCGTAAGTAGTGCCGCTGCCATTGCGGGCAGGGCAGCGTTCTTTGCGCCGCTTACACGGATGGTACCGACCAGGGGATTGCCGCCTCGGATTACAAATTTGTCCATTGGGAAAATTCTCTTTGTAGGATTTTATCTTGCTTCAGACTTCGGCCTCGATAGCGCGCCGCACGTGGCCTCCATTGGCTTTAAGGCGCTCTTCGGCCTGACGCGCATTGAGTCCTGTTTTGATCATAATCAAAGCCACGGGGACGCTTCCGTTAGAACTTTTTAAAGTATTCTGCGCGGTGAGCCGGTCCACGCCTGCGGCCTTCTCCAGGATGCCAATTCCACGCTCCACCAGCTTTTGGTTGGTGAGCTTTACATTCACCATCAGGTTGCCGTAGACGTATCCCAGCCGCGTCATGGCCCCGGTGGTGAGCATATTGAGCACCATCTTCTGCGCCGTACCCGCCTTCATGCGGGTTGAGCCGGAGACCACCTCAGGGCCGGCATCGATGGTGATTGGGATGTCCGCTATTTTGGAGAGCGGCGCATCCGGATTGCAGGTGACCGCCACCGTGGTCGCTCCTCGCTCCTTCGCCAATTGGACCGCGGCGATGGTGTATGGAGTGCGTCCGCTGGCTGCGACCCCGACCACCACGTCCCGGCTGGTGGGGCGGCGCTTGGACATATCTCGTTGGCCGAGCTCCAGCGAATCTTCATTGGCCTCGGCCGCCGAAGCCAAGGCCTTCGGGCCGCCAGCCATTACATATTGCACCATCTCCGGATTGGTGCTGAAAGTGGGAGGGCACTCCGAGGCGTCCAGCGCGGCAATGCGCCCGCTGGTACCGGCGCCAACATAGATGAGGCGCCCGCCTTTGCGCAGGGCATCGGCGATGGCATCGATCCCCCTGGCGATCTCCGGCAGGGCCTTGCGGACCGCCCTGGCGACCTTCTCATCCTCGCGATTGATGATGCGGGCGATATTCAGCGCCGACATGTTATCCAACGCTTCCGAGGCTTCATTCTGCGACTCGGTGGTGAGACGGCTTAAGTCTTCCTGCGCGGATTTCTTAGTAGTGGCTTTCGGCATACTTTTATAGATTAACTGAATCCGATGCGTCTCCCGCGCTCCGGTTGAATTGCATTTTGCACCGAGGTAATCGAATCGCGATGCGCTGCTCCAATGGCCGTCGTTTTAATTCCAGATTTTAATTCTCGCCTTCGATGAGCTGCTTCATCACCGCATCGTGAAACTGGGGGCGCATCTGCTTGATTGCCTGGCTCCCGGCATCCGGCCAGGTTCGGTTGGTCAGCAAAGTGATTGAGATCTTGCGCCTCCCGTCAATCCAAAGCGATGTACCTGTATAACCCAGATGCCCGAAGGAGTGGGAAGAAAAATATCGCCCCGCTTGCGAAGGCGCGGAGGGAGTGTCCCATCCCAGCGCCCGCGAGCTGCCTGCTGGCGTAGTTTGACGCGCGGTAAACAGAGCGACCGTCCCAGGACGGAATAATTGCCGCCCGTAGCCTAACATGCTGAGCGCGAAGCGGGAGGCATCTTCCGCATTGGAAAAGATGCCGGCATGGGCCGAGACGCCCCCCAGAACACTGGCATTCTCATCGTTGACCTCGCCCTGTATCGTGCGATGGCGAAAGGTAGTGTCATTCACCGTGGGAGGAATACCGCTTCTCCACTCTGCCGGAGGCAGGTAAGCCGTGTGCGTCATCCCCAGAGTGGCAAATATCTCGCGCTGGCAGAAGCCGTCGAGGGACTCGCCAATGATTCTTTGCAGCGCCTCGCCCAGCAGGATAAAGCCGATATCGCTATACTCGGCGCGGGCGCCAGGTGCGGCCTCCAGCGGCATGGAATATATCGCGCCCAGCAACTCTTCCCGCGTGCCGGCCTGCTCAAATAAACGGCGATAGGCGGGCAGTCCCGAAGAGTGGGCGAGCAGCATGCGGACCGTGATCTCATTGCGGCGGGGATCTCTGGCCTGGTCGCCTGCCACAAATTCCGGAACGAGCTCTGCGACCCTTTGCTCCAGGTTCAGCCGCCCGGCATCGTAAAGCTTCATCGCCATGGAGGTGGTTGCTACCACTTTGGTCACGGAAGCAAGGTCAAAGACCGTCTCGTGAAGGACTTCAGGGGAATCCGGCTCGTAGGTGAAGCGTCCGATGGAGCCGCGCAGGATGGTCCGGTCTTCTTGCGTGACCGCAAAGGCCGCGCCGGGGAAGGCATGCTCTTTCACGCCGCGGACGAGCACGGCAATGGCCTCGGCAAAGACCTCCGCATTTTCCGCCTGGAGATGCCGAGGAACGCTTTGCTGTGACGAAGGGGTAATATCGACCATGCATCCACAGTTTACAAGCAATGGGCATTGCGCTTGCGGAACTCGGGCTTTTGCTTCAGAATCGGCTGCTGGACCCATCCAAAATCATGAACCATAAAATCTCCGCGCCTTTCTTCGCTTTTATCTGCGCCCTTGTGTTTTTGCTGCCCGCTTCGGCAGCCACGCCGCCGCCATCCAAAAAACCCAACGCTAAAAAAAGTAATTACGTCTGGACAGCGCTCGATAAGACCATCGAAGAGGCAATTGCGGACCACCAATGTCCGGGAGCGGTGGTGCTGATCGGCCATCATGGCCATGTGGTTTACAAAAAGGCATATGGACAGCGCTCTCTCGAACCCACCGTCGAGCGCATGACCACCGATACTATCTTCGATATGGCCTCGCTGACCAAGGTGGTGGCGACCACGCCGTCGGTGATGAAGCTCTTTGAATCGGGGGCGATCCGGCTGAACGATCCGGTATCCAAGTACCTGCCGGAATTCGCGCAGAACGGCAAAGATGACGTAAATATCCGTCAGTTGTTGACTCATTATTCCGGATTGGCCCCGGACCTCGACCTGAAGACGCCCTGGTCGGGAGAAGACACCGCCAAACAGATGGCCTTTTCTCAGGGCCTGGTTACGCCTCCCGGCGCGGTCTTTCGTTATAGTGACATCAACTTCGAGACCCTCGGCTTTCTGGTAGAAAAGATCTCCGGTATGCCGCTGGACGAATACGCCCAGCGGAATGTTTTTCAGCCCCTCGGAATGAAGACCACCACCTTCCGTCCGCCCGAGAAGTGGCGCAGCCGCATCGCCCCTACCGAATACGATGAGGAGAACCACATGCTGCGCGGGATCGTGCACGATCCCACCGCGCGGCGCATGGGTGGCGTAGCCGGACACGCCGGTCTCTTTTCGACGGCCGACGATCTTTCGAAATACGCACAGGCGCTGCTCGATGCCGCTCCATCGAATGTGGTTACGCGCAAGGCTGGATCCAAAACCCGAGGAAAAGCCGGCTTCCTGGACGCCCTCACCATGGAAAAGATGACTACTCCGCAGCAGCCGCCCAACGCGACCAGCCTGCGCGGGCTGGGATGGGACATCGATTCGCCCTTCTCTTCCAACCGCGGTGAGTTGTTTCCACTGGGCTCTTATGGGCACACCGGATTTACCGGGACCTCGATGTGGATCGATCCCTATACCCAGACGTACGTCATTCTGCTGACCAATGCAGTCCATCCTCATGTGGGAGCGCCGGTTGTCTCTTTGCGCTCCAAGGTGGCGAACCTCGCCGCCGAGACCCTGCATCTGGAGGACGAGATTGCCAGCCATCAGCCTTTGTTGAATATCACCGGATATAACGAAGCCGCCTCGGGCAGCCGCCGCACCGGCACGCGCAATGGCAACGTCCTCACCGGCCTTGACGTGCTTGAGGGAAGCAACTTCCAGCAACTCACGCAGGGGCCGGCGCGCAATGGGGACGTGCGGCAGATCGCGCTGCTTACTAATCAAACCGGAGTGGACGGCCAGGGCCGCCGTACCATCGACGTTCTCAATAATGTGCCGGGAATCAAGCTGGCCGCGCTCTTCAGCCCGGAGCATGGCGCCATCGGCGCCTTGGACCAGCCCACTATCGGCGATACGCAGGACCCGGCTACCGGCATTCATATTTACAGCATCTACGGCGATACCGATGAGAAGCGCCGTCCCTCTCCCGATCTATTGAAGCAGTTCGATGCGGTGGTGATCGACATTCAGGACGCCGGGGTGCACTTCTATACCTACGAGTCCACCATGGAATACTTTCTCGAAGCCGCCGCCCAGAGCGGGACCGAGATCGTCGTCCTGGATCGGCCCGACCCGATTACCGGCTCCATGGTGCAGGGACCTCTTGCCGACCCCGATAAGCTGAACTTCGTCGCCAATTATCCGCTGCCTGCCCGTCATGGCCTCACTATGGGCGAGCTGGCGCGCTTTTATGTGGGCGAGAGGCAATTGCAGACCAAGTTGACCGTGATCGCCATGCAGGGATGGCAGCCCGGTGACTGGTACGATGCCACCAGCCTGTTGTGGATCAATCCTTCTCCCAATCTGCGCAGCCTGACCGAGGCGACCCTCTACCCCGGAGTGGCGCTGATTGAAGGCACCAATGTCTCCGTCGGACGCGGGACCGATACGCCTTTCGAGCTCGTCGGCGCCCCCTGGATCAATGCCCGCCAACTGGCCGATTATCTCAATGGGCGCTACATCAGCGGAGTGCGCTTCATCCCGGTGCAGTTCACGCCGCTTTCGGCCAGATATGCCAAGCAGCAATGCAATGGGGTGAATATCGCCTTGCTCGACCGCTATAATCTCGATTCGCCGGAGATGGGCGTGGAGCTGGCGGCGGCGCTGCACAAGCTGTATCCCAGTGATTTCCAGATGGAGAAGATGATTACCATTCTCGCCAACCAGTCCACGCTGGATGCGCTTGCCGCAGGCCATGACCCGTATCGCATCGCCGCCGGCTGGCAGGACGCCCTCGACGGTTTTCAGCAGAAGCGGAAGAAATACCTGCTTTACGAGCACCGGTAACCCTTCCCGGCAGGAAGTACTAGGCGCGTTCCACTAACCGGGTTAAAATGAGTGACACTATGTCCTTCCATTCCACCGCCGCGACCCCTGCGCTTTCCAAGAAGTACAAGTCACCTCCTCCGGAGGAAACCGGACAAGAGGCCGCTTACCTCAAAGCGCTAGGCGAGAAGCAGATGCCGGTCGCAATTAAGCTGGTGGGCGGCGAAGTGGTGCGCGGCTGGATCGAGTATTACGACTACAACATGGTCCGGCTTACGCGCGAGAATGCTCCCAATCTTTTCATCTTCAAGCACGACATCGTCTACATCGCCGAAGATTCAGGCCGGCGCAACCGCCTGTAATGCCCTCCTCTATACCGCAAAACAATTTCGTGGAGCGAGCCTCGCAGATCGCCCGTGAAGCTGGCGCGCTCCTGCTCACTTTTTTCCGCCGTGGGGTGAAGACTGAGTACAAGGGCCAGGGCGGAGTCGATCTGGTGACCGAAGCCGATCGCAGCTCGGAAAAGCTGATTGTGGAACGCCTGGGCGCCGCCTTTCCCGATCATGGGATCGTCGGTGAAGAGGGCGCGCGCACCGGCGGGGCGGGGAATTATCGCTGGTATGTGGACCCGCTCGACGGGACAACAAACTTCGCCCATGGCTATCCCGTCTTCTGCGTTTCGATGGGGCTGGAATATATTTCCAGTCCGGAGCAAAGTCAGGGAGAGATTGTAGCTGGGGTCATCTACGATCCAACGCGGGATGAATTGTTCTCCGCCGAGCGTGGCCGCGGGGCGTTTGTGAACGGCCTCCCCATGCATGTTTCGTGCACCCGCGAGCTGGGCGCCAGCCTCATCGCTACCGGCTTTCCCAGCAAGAAGCGCCATAAGAACCCAAACATCCATCTCTACCAGGAGATCACCCTGCACTCTCATGGAGTGCGCCGCGCCGGGGCCGCTGCCATCGATCTGGCTTATGTAGCCTGTGGACGCTATGACGGCTATTGGGAGTTCAATTTGAATCCGTGGGACACTACCGCCGGCGTGCTCCTGGTGGAAGAGGCCGGGGGCATAGTGACTGAATTCGATGGAGGACCATTTCGGCTGCGCACTCCACGCGAGATCCTGGCCACCAATGGACTGATCCACGAAGAGATCAAGCAGCGCTTCGCCCGCATCTTCTCCGGCCAGGTGGACGAGCTGCCCTCAGTCGCCGAATACCTGAAAAATCATTAGCTGCGCGAACCCGATTCATGGCGCGAGGCGCGATATCCGAAGCGACATCAACTACTCATGAAGCCCGCAGCTTTCTAAGATCCGGACCGATGCAGCTACTCATGAAGCCCGCAGCTTTCTAAGATCCGAACCGATGCAGCTGCGCATGAAGCCCGTAGGGCTTTCCGGTAGTAGCCCAGCGATTTATCGCTGGGTATGAATTGAATTTACGAGGCCCCATCCTTCAGCTTCTTCAATTTTTCCAGCGGCCCGGATCCGCCATCCTTTGGCAAAAAGCGCGCAAACATCTTTTCCGGATCGATGGCGATAAACACTCCACGGGCGCGGGCCAGAGGAACACCCTGCTCATCGCGGATCTCGGCAACGTTGATATGTTTCCGTCCGCGGACGCTGCGCTCATGCCCTTCCACCAGCAGGGTCTTGCCAATCGGGACCGGCTTCAGGTATTCGACCTCCAGGGTTTTGGTTAAGGCCACCACCGAGCGCAGCTTGTTTACCTTGCCCATCGCCTCATCGAGAATGGTGGCGATAATTCCGCCATGCAGATGTCCGGGCGGTCCCTGGAAGCGGCGGCTTAGGCGAAAACGGCACCAGGTAAGTTTTTGCTCCTGGTCGAAGAAGAATTTGAGCCGCAGGCCCTCAGGATTATCATGGCCGCAGCCGAAGCAATGGTTCTTTGGCATTGTGCGCCGCCGGACGTCATGGCCGTGGACGGACTGGGACGATTTCGCCATAGGATTTGTGCTTGATGCGTTTGAGGATTGGGTGATGGATGATTGTAAATAAGCCCAGGCAAAATCAACAATTGCCGCTCGGCAATCAACGATAAAATTGCTTCTGGCGCGCTCTTCCTGTATACATTTCCGTTCATCCTTCGATACTTCCGGAGAACATCTTGAGACCACTTGTTTTGTTATTTCTGCTGGCCAACTTTGGCTTGGCGGTCGCGCAGGAAACCTCCACTCCTGCAAATCAGACGCCCCAGGCCCAGTCTGCCCATACGAAACCGCCGAAGACCTCGAAGCCGGGGACCAAAAAAGAGTCCGATGAGGACATCGCCAAGGCCCAATCGGCGGGGAAGAAGTCCGCAGCGCAACCGCCGCAGAGCAAGTCCCCGGCCGATCCGCTGACCTCCGCCTCGACTTACGAAGGGCTCAAGCTGCGCTCCATCGGCCCGGCGGTAATCTCCGGACGTGTGATAGCCCTTGCCGTCAATCCGAGAAACCGCGCGCAATATTATGTTGGTGTGGCCTCCGGCGGTGTATGGAAGACCGAAAATGACGGCACCAGTTGGACCCCGGTCTTCGAGCACGAGGCCTCGTATTCCATTGGCGACGTGAAGCTTGATTCCCGCGATCCCTCCATTGTGTGGGTGGGGACGGGAGAGAGCAATTCGCAGCGCAGCGTCGGTTATGGAGACGGCATTTATAAATCGGACGACGGCGGCAAGAGCTGGAAGAACCTGGGGCTCAATCGCTCCGAGCACATTGGCCGCATCGCCATCGATCCTAAGGACTCGAATGTGGTCTATGTCGCCGCCGAAGGGCCGCTCTGGTCGAGCGGCGGAGACCGCGGTCTTTACAAGACCATCGATGGAGGACAGAGCTGGAACAAAGTCCTGAACATCAGCGAGCATACTGGAGTGACCGATGTGGTCATCGATCCTGAGGACCCAGATGTTCTCTATGCCGCTGCCTACCAGCGCGAACGTCGTGTGTGGACGCTGATCGATGGAGGCCCGGAGAGTGGCATCTACAAATCCAGCGACGCAGGCAAGACATGGGCCAAACTGAAATCGGGACTGCCGGCTGTGGATATGGGCCGCATCGGCCTGGCGATTTCACCGGCAGACAGCAGCGTGATCTACGCCACCATTGAAGCCGCCGACCAGAAGGGCGGCATCTTCCGCTCCCGCGATCATGGCGCCACCTGGGAGCGGCGCAACAACTTCGATCAGGGCGCAATGTACTACGGGCAGATCATTGCCGATCCGAAGAATGTGGACCGCATCTATGTGATGAACGTGCTCATGCGCGTCTCCAACGATGGCGGGAAGACGCTGCAATTGCTGGGCGAGAAATCCAAGCACGTGGATAATCATGCGCTCTGGATCGATCCGGAGGACACCAACTATTATCTGGTGGGATGTGATGGCGGGGTCTACGAGAGCTATGATCGCGCCGCTACCTGGCTGTATAAGAGCAACCTGCCGCTGGGCCAGTTCTACGATGTTGCCGTGGATAATGCCGCGCCATTTTATTACGTCTATGGCGGGACCCAGGACAACAACTCTTTAGGCGGACCATCGCGTACTAAAAACATCGCCGGTATCGTGAACTCCGATTGGTTTGTCACCAACGGCGGCGACGGCTTCCGCTCGCAGGTCGATCCTGAGGACCCCAATACCGTCTATGCGGAGTATCAATACGGAAACCTGGCGCGCTATGATCGCCGCACCGGCGAGCAGGTCGGCATTCAGCCGCAGCCTGGTCCGGACAATGTGCCCTTGCGCTGGAACTGGGATTCGCCGGTCCTTATCAGTCCGCATAATCACAACCGCCTCTACTTTGCCGCCAATAAGCTCTTTCAAAGCGACAACCGCGGCGACTCCTGGAAGCAGATCAGCGGCGATCTTACCCGGCAGATCGATCGCGACAAGCTGCCGGTGATGGGCAGGATCTGGGGGCCCGATGCCGTCGCAAAAAACCAATCGACTTCTTTCTACGGCAATATCGTCGCGCTCTCCGAATCCCCTAAAAAAGACGGGTTGCTTTACGCCGGTACCGACGATGGCCTGATTCAGGTCACGAACGACGGCGGCGCTCACTGGGCGCGCTATGAAACTTTTCCCGGCGTGCCCAATAATACTTATGTAAGCCGCCTGCTGGCCTCACAATATGACGCCAATGTCGTGTATGCCGGCTTCGACAATCATAAGAACGGCGACTTCAAGCCTTATCTGCTGAAGAGCGGCAATGGCGGCCAGAGCTGGAACTCAATTGCCGCGAATCTGCCGGAGAATGGCCCGGTGCTGGCCATCGCAGAAGATCCGGTCGATGCGAGGCTGCTATTTGTTGGGACGGAATTCGGACTCTTCTTCACTTCCAACGGCGGTGGAAGCTGGACGCAGTTGAAGGGCAACATGCCGACCATCGCGGTCCGCGACTTGGCGATTCAGAAGCAGATGAACGATCTGGTGGTCGCAACCTTTGGCCGCGGATTTTACATCCTCGACGATCTCAGCGCATTGCGCAACCTCAGCAGCGCCGAACTGGAGCAGCCGGCAGCGCTGTTTCCTACCCGCGAAGCCTTGATGTATGTCGAGCAGCGTCCGCTGGGAGGCCGCCGCGCGGGGCAGGGGGAAGCCTACTATGCTGCCGACAATCCTCCATTCGGGGCCACGTTCACTTACTACCTGAAAGAAAAATTTAAGAGCAAAAAGGAGCTGCGCCAGGAGCAGGAACAAGCGGCAGAAAAATCGCCCGTCACAGAACCGCGCGCAGGCAAAACTCCCAAAGCCAAATCGGGCAAGGAGACGGCGAATCCGTCGCTGCCGCCTTATCCAACTCCCGACGAATTGCGCGCGGAGGTCGAGGAAGAGCCGCCCGCGGTTTATCTCACGATCTCCGATGCCAGCGGTCATCCCATTCGCCGGATCGCCGCCACCAATGCTCCCGGGATGAACCGCGCCTCCTGGGACCTGCGCTATCCGGCCACGGAGTTGCGCACCGGACGGAGTCCATTGGAAGAGGAAGAAGAAGATGCGGCCTCGGATTCCGGCATGCTGGTGCTTCCGGAAAAATATACCGTCACGCTCTCCAAAAAAGTTGCCGGGCAGTGGAGCGATCTTACCCAGCCCCAGCCCTTCCAGGTGGTGGTCGAGGGCGGCAAGCAGATGAATGAGCAGGACCGGGCCGCGCTGGAAAGCTTCCAGCAGAAGGTCGGAAGCCTGAACCGCGCTATGGCAGGGGCGATTGGCACTGCCAATGAGGTCGCCACGCGATTGACCCAGATCCACAAGTCGTTGCGCGAGACCCCTTCCGACGTCCGTGGTCTCATGGAGACCGCGGAGCGGTTGGAGAAGCGCAATCGTGAAATATTGCGATTGCTGCGTGGCGACGAGATTTTGGCCGCCCGCAATTACAATGTGCCGGTTTCGATCAATGACCGCATCAACCAGATCATGGCGGAAGAGCGCTTCTCGACGCAGAGGCCGCCGCAAACTCATATCGACTCTTACAACGTCGCCGCGCAGCAATTCCGCGAGCAGCTCACGGCGCTGCGGCAACTGGTCGAGGTGGATCTGAAGAAGCTGGAAGACGATATGGAAAAGGCCGGCTCTCCCTGGACGCCCGGACACGTGCCACAGTGGAGCGGGCAGTAGGCGCGGCGCAACAGGGCCGGCGAAGGATTATTGTTTTCGCGCGACTAGTTCGGCGACGCCCTTGTCCTTCACTGTCTCGCGATAATAAAGCGCTTGCAGGCCGGGGAAGGCGTGCAGCAGCTCATTCGATTGCAGCAGATGCATGGGATGGCTGGGCCCTTTGCCGCCGGAGAGCTGTGGGTGCTCGCGCGTGTACGTCTTGTAGACCAGTATTCCGCCAGGGGCAAGCGCGCCCTCCAGTGCCGGGAAGAGCTCGCGCTGCAGATAAAAGAAGACCATGACCAGCTCGTAGGCTTCCGAGCCCAGCTCGGCAAAGCGCAGGTCCTGGTTTCTGACGTCGAGCGTAAGGCCGCGCTCTGCGGCATTCTGCCGCGCCTTCTCCGCGCCGGCCTCGGATACGTCGATCAGTGTCGTCTGCCAGCCGCGCTCCGCCATATAGAGCGCATGACGTCCCGCGCCGCCGGCCACATCCAGAGCGCGTTTTCGGGAGGCATCTCCCAGCAGCGGCTGGATGTAAGCTTCATAGGCGCTTACCAGCAGCGGGTCCGCTTCAAGAGAGCCGTGCGATCCCTCGGCGAACCTGCGGTTCCATGCGTCTCGTTCCGATTCAGGCACTGGCTGTTCTCCGGGCGGTATCGCTGTCCCCAGCAAGTTTAAAGCAGCAATCGGCTTTTTTCCTGCGATATACTGGCTTTAGAGCAATGCCTTCCACCGCGGAAAAAACGTTCTACCTTGAGACCTTCGGCTGCCAGATGAATGTGCACGATTCCGAAAAGGTGATCGGCACGCTGGTGCAGCAGGGCTATACCCAGGTCGAGACCGTGGAAAAAGCCGGTCTGGTGCTGTATAACACCTGCTCCATCCGCGACAAAGCCGAGCAGAAGGTCTTTCACCGCCTGAACGATTACAAAAAGCTGCAAAAAGAAGGCAAGAAGTTCGGCGTGCTTGGCTGTGTGGCCCAGCAGGAGGGAGAGAAGATCTTCGAGCGCGCGCCGTATGTCTCCCTGGTGGCCGGTTCAGCCTCCTACCGCAATCTGCCGCAGATGTTGACCCAGATTGAAGCGGGAGAATCCCGCGTCACCGGCCTCGACGATCGTCAGACCGAGCTGACCTTCGATACCCCTTTCGCAGCCCGCACCAACCCCCATCGTGGATACATCACCATCATCGAAGGCTGCGACAAATTTTGCGCCTATTGCGTGGTGCCTTATACCCGGGGAAAGGAGCGCAGCCGCAGCTCGGACTCCGTTCTGGAAGAGGCGCGTCGTGTTGCCGGGGCGGGATACAGCGAGATCCAATTGCTCGGGCAAAATGTGAACTCTTACCGCGACCCGTCTCGCAAGAAAAGCTTCGCCGAACTGCTGGCCGCCATCGGCGAGCTTCCGGGCATTCGCCGCGTGCGGTTCACCACCTCGCATCCACGGGACTTCACCCGCGACATCGTCGAGGCCATCGATGCTGTGCCCAGCCTGTGTGACCACGTCCACTTGCCGGTCCAGAGCGGCTCCAGCCGCGTCCTCAAGGCCATGCTGCGCGAATACACCCGCGAGGAGTATCTGGAGCGCATCTCCTGGATGAAAGCGGCGCGCCGCAAGCTCAGCATCACCACCGATATCATCGTCGGCTTTCCCGGAGAAACCGAGGCCGAGTTTGAAGAGAGCATTACCCTGCTGCATCATGCGCAATACGATGGGGTCTTTGCCTTCAAATACTCGTCGCGTCCGAATACGCCGGCGATGCACATGCAGGACAGCATTCCGGAAGAAGAAAAGTCCCGGCGGCTAAGCATCCTGCAGGAGCGGCAAAGAGAGATCCAGCGGGCCAATTACGAGCTTCACGTGGGAGAGACCATGGAAGTGATGGTCGAAGGGCACAACAATGCGCGCGGTCAGCTTATCGGACGCAGCTCGCAGAACAAGACCGTGAATTTCACCACTACCGCGCTGATTCAGCCCGCAACCGGAAGCTACGTCCCGGTGTTTATAACCAAAAGCTATCCCAACAGTCTGGTGGGAGAAACGGTGTGCCCTGCGGCTTGACGCGGAAAATAGAGGAGGAGACGATGGAAGTGGAGATGAAAATTCGCGCATTGATGATGGATCCGGCGACCAACATGCCCATCGTTGTCCTGAAAGATACCGGCGGCGACGCTGTGCTCCCCATCTGGGTCGGTATTTACGAAGCCAACGCCATCGCCCTGGAAATCGAGAAGGTGAGCACGCCGCGTCCCATGACCCACGATCTGATTAAGAACCTGCTCACTGGACTCGATGCCCGGGTCCACAAAGTCGTGGTTACCGAGCTGCGCGACGATACTTTTTTCGCTGTGATATGGATGGAGCGCGACGGTCATATCATCAGCGTGGATTCACGCCCCTCGGATGCCCTGGCGCTGGCGCTCCGCCTGGATTGCCCCATCTTCGTCGATGATGAGGTGCTCAAATCCTCCAAGCTGGCTGCCGCCGTCTCCGATCGGGTGACCAGCGAGGAGCTTCGCAAATGGCTGGAAAACCTCAATGACGAGGACCTCGGCCGCTACAAAATGTAGCCATGCGTTCGAATAAACATGGGATAGGTAAAGCTTTTATGCGAGGAACTCCACCTCAGTTCTGCGTCGAGGGACGAACTGAAGCTGCAATCGCGTATCTGTTTTCCTGACAGCTGATAGCTGCGATCTGCCCGCCCCGCAACGGGACGGCTGAAGACAAATACTGAAAAACAAAAAAGGCGACGCTTTTCGCGTCGCCCTTTTTTCATTCTCCTAAGTTTCCCGAATTACCGGGGAGTGGTGGTGCTGCTGCCCGAAGTTCCACTGGTGCTGCTCGGATTGCTGGTTGAGCTTCCGCTGCTGGAAGATCCGCTGTTGCTGCTCGGATTCGTCGAGCTGGTATCGTTATCAGTCGTCGAAGTAGCGGACTTGCGATGATGCTTTCTCTTCTTGTGGGTCTTGTGAGCAGTGGTGGACTGGTCAGAAGCATTGCTGCTTGCATTGCCGCTCACGCTCTGATCGGTCGTCGAACCGCTCGTGGTGCTGGCCCCCTGATCGCTCTGGGGCATGCCGCTGGCGGTTCCGGCAGTGTTGCCACTGGTGCTTCCGCTCACGCTTCCGGAGGTAGAGCTATTCGCTGTGCCGGTTGCGCTGGTGGAACTCTGGGGTGTGGCGCCCTGGTTCACCGTGCCGGTTGCGGCAGTGGAGCTCTGCGGCGTGGCGCACGGACACGGATTCGCAGCCCCAGTCGTAGTAGCCGTCGCGCCCTGGTTTAGCGTTCCAGTCGCGCTCGTGGAGCTTTGGGGCGTGGTCGCGCCCTGATTTACGCTGCTGGTCGAGCTGGTGGAGCTCTGCGGCATCGTCGGGCCTTCGTTAGCCGTGCTGTTGGAGCTGGTGGAGCTTTGCGGTGCAGTAGTGTTGCTACTGGTACCCTGGTTTACACCAGTGCTGCCGCTGGTTCCAGGAGTTGCGCTGGTTGAAGCCGATCCCTGGGCCGTGCTTACCGCTGTTCCGGGTTGAGAAGACGAGGTGCCCATCTGGCTCTGTGCCTTGTCTTTGTCCGGAGCTACGGAGGTGTTGCGGTCCTGATCGCCGGTGTTCGCCTGGCCAGGGGTCGTCTGACCATTGGCGGTTTGGCTGGGGAACGTCGACGGTGTTTGCGGCGCTGTTGTGGATGTGGTTGTCTGCGCGGCGGCGAATGGCGCCATCGCGAGAGCAAGAGCAATTACGTCTAAACGGAATTTCATAGTTCAGCCTCTCCTGAGATTGTGACTTGCAGACCGTGCTGCATGGACTACTGGTTTAGTTTTGTTCAAGGCAGCGGGCCCACTGACGACTCAGTGGCAATTCCTTTTGTGGACCTCTGGTAGTGCCTTTTGTACGTCCTTCAGTAGATTGGAGGTAAGGGAGACAGTCGCTGTTGCCACGCTACTCTGTATTGGTGCAATTTTTTGTAACCAGGTACACGCAGTCCATGAGGGTCTCTGGATACCGAATTATGGATTGAGCAACTCTGATTGCGGCAGGTAGCGCTCCAAAGGGCATCCGCTGCACTTTGCTTCCCGGTTGCAGTGCTCCTTGCCAACCGTGACAATCAACGCATGCAGCTCGTTGAATTCTGTGGTGGCGCGTACTGGCGGAAAGTCCTTAAACGTCTGCTCCACCAGCTCGCGTATGGTTTCGTACTTCGCGGAGTAAGGCAGCACCCCATGCCGGTCGAGTATGCGCCGGGCATACGCGTCTACCACAAAGACAGGGTGCCCTCCGGCATAGAGCAGGATTGAGTCCGCGGTTTCCGGTCCAACCCCATTTAAAGCGAGCAGCTCTTCCCGCAGCTTGAGAGTGGGCTGGGCAAACATCCGGTCGAGCGAGCCTGCATAACGCTGCTGAAGATAAGCGATAAAAGTCTTCAGGCGCGCCGCCTTTTGCCGGAAGTATCCGGAAGGGCGCACCAGCTCTTCCAATTTGTCTTGCGGGATGCGTTGAATGCCAGGAATGTTGAGCGCGCCTGCCGCCCGCAAATTCGCCAGCGCCTTCTCGACATTTTTCCAGGAGGTGTTCTGGGTGAGAAACGCGCCCACGATCATCTCGAAGCGCGTCTCGGCGGGCCACCACCGCTGCGGCCCGTAGGCGGCGGCCAAGGCGGCATAATAAGCGCGTATTTTGTCCTGAGGTCCCACAGCAGAAGGGCTTCTGAAAATTTATCTTACGCTTCCACATCTCATCTCGGGCAGATGGGGAGCGGCGCGCTCCTCCGCAATTCTCTATTTGCGCGCGAGTTCAGGAAAGCACTACCATCGGAAAGGATGTCCGTCGAAACCGAAGCCGCCCCATTTACATACTCTCCTATCAAAGCCCCGCGCGGCCGCGCGATCTCCTGCAAGGGATGGCAGCAGGAGGCGGCGATGCGCATGCTGATGAACAATCTCGATGAGGAGGTCGGGGAGCGTCCCCGCGATCTGGTGGTCTATGGAGGCACGGGCCGGGCTGCGCGCAATTGGGAGTGCTACCGCGCAATCGTGAACTCGCTCCGGGGCCTTGAGGCAGACGAAACGCTGCTGGTGCAATCGGGCAAGCCGGTGGCCGTATTCCGCACCCATGAGTATGCGCCCCGGGTCCTGATCGCCAATTCGAATCTGGTGGGGCACTGGTCCAATTGGGAAAAGTTCAACCAGCTGGAGCGGGCTGGACTGATGATGTACGGGCAGATGACCGCCGGTTCGTGGATCTACATCGGCTCCCAGGGGATCATTCAAGGGACGTTTGAGACCTTTGCCGCAGCCGGCGAGCGGCATTTTGCCGGCGAACTCCAGGGCAAGCTGATCGTCAGCGGCGGTATGGGAGGAATGGGCGGCGCCCAGCCCCTGGCCGCCACCATGACCGGGGCGTGCTTTCTCGGCATCGACGTGAATCCCGAGCGCATCAGGAAACGCCTCAAATCGGGTTATTGCGACTTCATGGTCAACGATCTGGATGAGGCGCTGCGCATTCTTAAAAATTCCATGCGCAAAAAGGAGGCGGTCTCGGTGGGGTTGATCGGCAACTGCGCTGACGTTATTCCCGAGCTGGCGGCGCGCGGGATAAAGCCAGACCTGCTCACCGACCAGACTTCGGCGCACGATCCTTTGAACGGTTATATTCCCGCCGGGCTCACAGTGGAGCAGGCCGACGAGCTGCGCGCGAAGGACCCAACAGGATATTTGCGGCGCTCGCTGGATTCGATATCGCGCCATGTGGAAGGCATGCTGGCGCTGCAGAAGTCAGGCTCCGTGACCTTCGATTATGGCAACAACATTCGGACCTTTGCCTTTCAGAACGGGGTCTCCAACGCCTATGACTTTCCCGGATTCGTGCCCGAGTACATCCGCCCGCTCTTCTGTGAAGGCCGGGGACCATTCCGCTGGGTCGCGCTCTCCGGCGAGGCCTCCGACATTGCCGTCACCGATGAGTTGGTGTTGCAGATGTTTCCGGAAAACCGCATCCTGGGCCGCTGGATCAACCTGGCGCGCAAACGCATTCGCTTTCAGGGACTGCCGGCGCGCATCTGCTGGCTGGGATATGGGGAGCGCGCGGAATTTGGCTTGGCGATCAATGATCTGGTGCAGCGGGGAAAGATCAAGGCGCCGGTCGTAATTGGCCGCGACCACCTCGACTGCGGCTCGGTCGCCTCTCCATTTCGCGAGACCGAAGCCATGAAGGACGGCAGCGATGCCGTTGCCGACTGGCCGCTGCTCAACGCCCTTCTCAATACCGCGAGCGGCGCCAGTTGGGTTTCGATCCACAATGGCGGCGGGGTAGGAATTGGCTATTCGCAACACGCCGGACAAGTCACCGTGGCCGACGGCACCGAGCAGATGGCGCGCCGCATCGAGCGGGTGCTGACCAACGATCCCGGAATCGGAATTGCCCGCCATGTGGACGCCGGGTATGATGAAGCCACCAGATTTGCCGCAGAGAGAAAAATCAAGATGCCTATGATGGGGCCGCAGAGGAGCGAATCACATTAGCGCCTCGAGCCCAGCGCTGCTTTTGCTGAACATACGGCAGCTTGTCACTCCGGTTTCCGCCGGGCGCGGTCCCCTCCGGCGCGATGCCATGCGTAAACTGCGCATTCTCCCGGACGCCGCTGTCCTGTGCGCCAATGGAAAGATATTGGATCTTGGTCCCCGGGATGAGGTCCTGGCGCGCGGATCCTCTCTGGTCCCCGATTCCGCTCCCGAGATCTTCGACTGTAAGGATGGGGTGGTGCTGCCGGGTTTCGTAGACGCGCATACCCACCCGGTTTTCATCCAGCCCCGGCTGCTCGATTTCGAAAAGCGCATCTCAGGCGCGAGTTATGAAGATATTGCGGCGGCCGGGGGCGGAATCCGCTCCAGCGTTGCCGGCGTGCGCGCGGCCAAGGTCGAAGATTTGGCCGAGCACGTTTTGTCGGCGCTGGAGCGCATGGCTGCGGACGGCAGCACCACCATCGAGTGCAAGTCGGGGTATGGACTTACCACAGAGTCGGAGCTGCGCAGTCTTCGCGCCATCCGGCAGGCCGCGAGCAAATGGCCAGGCACTGTGCTATCCACCTTGCTTGGGGCCCACGCTGTGCCCACCGAGATGAGGGAGACGCCCGAACGCTACATCGACATGGTGTGCAACGAGATGGTCCCGCAAGCGGCGGAGGAGAAGCTGGCGGACTATGTGGATGTTTTCTGTGAGCGGGGGGCCTTTACCCTGGAGCAGACGGAGCACATCTTCAAAGTTGCGGTCCGGCACGGTATTGCAGTCCGGGCGCATGTCGGCCAGTTTACCCCGGTACAGATGGGCAAGCTGGGCCGCTTTTTCCCCGTGTCGCTCGACCATGTGGACCATATTTCCGACGAAGATATGGCCTCGCTGGCGCAGAGCGAAACCGTGGCGACACTGCTCCCCGGCGCTTCCTACTTTCTGGGCCAGCCCGGTTATCCTCCGGCGCGCAGGCTGATCGATGGCGGCGTCGCCGTGGCGCTGGCAACTGATTACAATCCCGGAACTTCGCCGACCACCAGCATGCCTATGGTGCTCTCGCTGGCCTGCACGCAGATGAAGATGACGGTCGAGGAGGCGATCTCCGCCGCCACCCTGAATGGGGCCCACGCGTTGCGCCTGAGCGAGAAAAAGGGAAGCATTGAAGCCGGAAAAGACGCCGATCTTGCGATCTTCGATTGCAAAGAATACCGCGAGATCGCCTATTGGTTTGGCTCCAGCCGCTGTCGCGCAACCGTATTGAGCGGCCATCTGGTAGAACATCGAAGCCCGAAAGCGCCTGCGCTCGACTATTCCGATCCGATCAGGAGTTGACAGTGAAGCATCTTTTTTCAAAGAAACGCCTTTTTTTTTATTGCGTAATTTTATTCATCTTCCCGCTCTCGGCATTCAGCCAGCGATTGCCGCAAGGCGCGGTCCCGCTGCACTACCAGCTCAGGTTCACGCCTGACTTCCAGAACAACACCTTCAGCGGGGAGGAGGTAATCTCCATCCGGCTGCTTCGTCCGTCTAAATCCATTACTTTGAATGCCGCCGAGATCAAGTTCAATACAGTCTCGGTAGAGGTAAACAGAGCGACGCTGCCAGCCAAGGCATTCCTCGACCAGGACCGTGAAACGGCAAATATCATCGCTGGCCGTCCGTTGCCCGCCGGACTGGTGAAGCTGCATATCTCCTTTACCGGTGTATTGAATGACCAGCTGCGGGGCTTTTATTTGAGCACCAGCGGAGGACGCAAGTACGCGGTCACGCAATTCGAGCCGACCGATGCCCGCCGCGCCTTCCCCTGCTTTGACGAGCCGGACAGGAAGGCCACATTCGGCATCGCCATCGTCGCTCCTAAATCCGATACCGCAATCTCCAACAGCAAGACCATCTCCGATACGCCTGGTCCGGGCGCGGAGCAGCACACGATCCAATTCGCGGTGACGCCCATGATGTCCACCTATCTGGTCGCCATGCTGGTGGGACAATTCGAGTGCGCGGAAGGCGCGGCCGACGGCGTCCCTATTCGGGCCTGCGCGGTGCCGGGAAAGAAGGATTTAGGCGTCTTTGCCGTCCGGGCCGCCGAACACTTCCTGCATTATTACGACCACTACTTCGCGATGAAATATCCATGGAGCAAGCTGGACATGATCGCGCTTCCCGACTTTGAGGCCGGCGCGATGGAGAACATCGGCGCCATTACCTACCGGGAAAACGCGCTGCTCATCGACGAGAAGCATGCCTCTCTGGCCGCGCAGCAGAGGGTCGCCATCGTGGTCGCCCATGAGATGGCGCACCAGTGGTTTGGCGACCTGGTCACCATGAAATGGTGGGACAATCTTTGGCTCAACGAAGGCTTTGCCAACTGGATGGAGAGCAAACCTGTCGCGGAATGGAAGCCTGAGTGGAAGCTGCCGCTCGACGATGTGGCCCGGACCGGCCGCGCGCTGGAGCTTGATTCCCTGAGGACGACCCGCCCCATCCGCTCCCGCGCCGATACCAATGACGAAATCAACGAGCAGTTTGACGGAATTTCCTATGGCAAGGCCGGCGCGGTGCTGCGCATGGTGGAATCGTATGTCACCCCGGAGGTCTTTCGTAAAGGCGCGAACCGGTACTTGAAAGCGCACTCCTATGGAAATGCCACCGCTGAAGATTTCTGGAATGCTGTCACCGCCGTTTCCGGGAAGCCGGTGAATAAAATCATGTCCAGCTTCGTCGCGCAGCCGGGCGTGCCCCTGGTCTCCCTGGCGCAGCACGGCAACAATGCCAGCTTGATTCAGGAACGCTTCTTCTCCGATCGCCAGTTGCTCGGCTCGGCGCGCAACCAGGTGTGGACGGTCCCAATATGTCTGAAGCAATTGGCCGGGACTGGCGCAGGACCGGTGGAGAGCCAGTCCAGCGGGAAATGCGTGCTGTTTGCCGACAAGCAGCAGACGGTGCCGCTCCCTGGCGCCCCGGGAGAAGTCCTGCTCAATGCCGGCGCGCACGGCTACTATCGCAGCGACTATAGCTCGGAGGACCGCAAGCGGCTCGCCGGCGTAGCGGAACATGCGCTCTCCCCCGCGGAACGGATCTCGCTCCTGGAAGACGAGTGGGCGCTGGCGGGGGTGGGCCGTGAATCGCTCGCCGAATTCATGGATTTGCTGGAAGGCCTGCGCGCCGATCGCGAAGCTGCTGTGCTGGAAGAAATTTTGCCGGCCATTCAATCGATTGGCGATTACCTGGTCTCGGACACCGGGCAGCCGGTTTTTCAAGCCTGGGTGCGCAGCTATTTGCGCCCTATCTATTCGGAGTTGAGCCAGCCCGATGCTTTGCGGGGAGACACTGAGCGCGAACTGCGGGCCAGTGTCTTCAGCGTCCTGGGATTCAGCGGAGAAGACCGGGAGATCATCAGGCAGGCCCGCCATCTGACGGAGCAATACCTGCACGACCCGGATTCGGTGGAGAGCAATCTGGCTGCAAAGGCGCTGCCGCTGGCTGCCGCGCATGGCGATGCGGCGCTCTTCGACCAGTTGGTCCGGCAGCTTAAGAATGCAAAGACCCCGCAGCAATACACGCTGGCCCTGGACGCATTAAAGGCCTTCAGCGACCCGGCATTGGTCCGGCGCGCATTGCAATTGGGCATCTCCGGCCAGGTAAAAAACCAGGACAGCGCCGCCTTGCTCAGAGGGATCATGCAATATCCGGCAGCGAAGCAGATCGCCTGGGACTTCGTCCGCAGTCACTGGGACCAGGTCGTGGCCCAGACCACGGTCGCCAGCGGCGCCTCTTTCCTGAGGGGGACTGCGACCTTCTGCAGCGCCGACATGGCAGAGCAGGTGAAGCAGTTTTTCACCGTCAATAAAGTGCCTGCGGCCGAGCGGAGCCTGCGGCAGACGGTCGAACGAATCAACGAATGCGCGGATTTTAAGTCGCTGCAGCAAAACAGTCTGGCCAGTTGGCTCTCCAGCCACGCGCCCAGTCAGGCGGGACAATAGCCACGCAGCGGTTTATTCCCATAATCCTCCCACGCAGCGGGGAAGAGCATGGTTTTCAGCCATGCGTTCAGCGCCGGAGTACGGGCCGCACCGGATGCGGTCACGCAGCGGGGAAGAGCATGGCCTTTAGCCATGCGTTCAGCGTATTAGAAGAAAGCGGCTTTCAGCCGCGGCTGAATCGAAATGCCGAGGCTGAAGCCTCGATTCCAGCCTCCATTACGCCCGACTGAAGGCCGGGCTCTTCCCTGGTCGCGCTTGCCTCAATGCGGTGCATGAAAGTCGCAACTTCCCGCCACAATGTTCACCATGTTCACCTTTTGCATGCAAGCCGTGTGCTTTCATCAGCTTGCGGCGGTGAACATTGCAAATCCCAATGTTCACCAACGTTCACCACGTTCACCCTTTGCACAGCTTATGGTGCAATAGGTCAGATAGCAGCTTTCAGGCGTCAGATCTCACGGCGCTGAAAGCCAACTCTTAATTACGCCTTTGCGAAGCGGCGGGTGCCCTCCAAGTTGAGATTTTGAATCAGATCCGGCGGCGCACATATGTAAAACGAAAGGGGCAGGGATTGCAAGGGAAAAGCGCCGATATTGGGCCGTCCTGGGCAACTCGACAACGTATGTGATGGATGCATGAAGTGAAAGATGTTGGGGGAATGATGTTGGGACACAGGGCTTTTGAGAATATAGTGATTTTTAAATTTCCGAAAACACCGTTGGGATTTTTGGGTTGGAGTGGAGTGCCTCATGGGCCATTTCCAAGTCC
>CAZONJ010000002.1:0-3054 GCA_964581225.1 uncultured Terriglobales bacterium
GAGCGCAGCGAAATTTTTAAATCCTTTGCGGCGGGAGTAAACTCCCGCCCTGATACATTGCCTACTGGGGCCCCGAATTAACCGAAACCCGCAAAAACCACAGGATTCTTCTGAAACCCTCGCCTGAATCCTCTCAGGTCGAATACAATCTAATGTTTTGTCATATCCCTTTGCTATCCACTATCTAAGTACGGGAGTTTGAATTGCCAGAGACAATTTACGATTTAGCGATTATCGGCGGCGGCCCAGGCGGGTATACCGCTGCCATCCGCGCCGGCCAGTACGGTTTGAAGGTCGCCCTCATTGAGAAGGACGACCAGCTCGGCGGCACCTGCCTGCACGTCGGCTGTATTCCCACCAAGAGCCTGCTCTTCGATGCCGAGGTTTACGACCATATCAAGGTGGCCAAAGAGTATGGCATTGAGGGCGTCGAGGGCGCCAAACTGAATTGGCCCGCCATTCAGGCGCGCAAGAACAAGATCGTCACCAAGCACACCAAGGGACTCGACTTCCTCATGCGCAAGAACAAGGTGAACGTCGTCCACGGCTATGGACGCCTCACCGGTCCCGCCAAGAACGGGATTGTCGACGTGGAAGTCTTTACCGAGGGCGGCGGCGGGGCGGCCGGAGAGCACAATACTATCCGGGCCAAGAATGTGATCATCGCCACCGGCTCCGAGGCGCGCATGTTGCCCGGGCTGGAGCCGGACACGCGCATCCTCACCAACATCGAGATCCTCAGCATCAACAATATTCCCAAGTCGCTGGTCGTGATCGGCTCGGGCGCGGTCGGCGTGGAGTTTGCCTCCATCTATAAATCCTTCGGCACCGACGTTACCGTCATTGAGGCATTGTCGCGGCTGGTGCCCGCCGAAGATGAAGACGTAAGCAAAGAGCTGCTGCGGGTCTACAAGAAACGCGGCATCAACTGCCATGTGAGCGCCAAGGTAGACAAGGTTGAAAAGACCAAGGACGGCGTCTCCGTCACCTTCACCACCTCGGAGGGCAAACAGGCCAAGCAGGAGGCGGAGAAGGTGCTGATCGCAATCGGACGCGCGCCGCGCACCGACAACATTGGCCTGGAAAAGACCAAGATCAAGGCCGACCGCGGCTTCATCCCAACCGATGAATGGATGCAGACGGTCGAGCCCAACATCTATGCCATCGGCGACATTGTAGCTGGAATGCCGCAACTGGCCCATGTGGGAGCGATGCAGGGCATGGTGGTGGCGGCCAAGGTCGCGGGGAAATTTGCCAAGCCGGTAAAGCGCAACCTGATTCCGGGCGCCACCTACTGCGATCCGCAGATCGCCAGCGTGGGGCTCACCGAAGCGGCGGCCAAGGCCAAAGGCCTGAACATCAAAGTCGGCAAGTTCCCCTTCAGCGCCAACTCCAAGGCCAGCATCATCGGCTCCCATGACGGCTTTATCAAGGTCATCGCCGATGCCAAGTACGAGGAGATCCTCGGGGTGCACATCATCGGGCCGCAGGCTACGGAGCTGATCTCCGAAGCCGTGACCGCGATGGAGCTGGAGGCGACCGTCGAGGAGATGATGTTCACGATCCATGCCCATCCCACGCTCTACGAGGCATTGCTCGACGGCTTCTCCAGCGTGGAAAACATGGCGATCAACATATAACCAGAGCGAGATTTCCTTGGCCCGCGCAACCATTTTGCTGCTGCTTTCCTGCCACTTGGTTGCCGCGCAAGCCATGCCCTCGCAGACGCCACCGGATAGCCAGCAGCAGTCTTCATCGTCACCTTCGGGCTCCAGCCCGGGAATGGACATGCAGGGCGCAGATTCTTCCGGCATGAGCATGGAGATGCGCTCAGACAATTTGCTCGAAGAAATTGAGCATCACGGAAGCTCCGGCACCAGCGCCCAGCCGGACTCGACCCCGGCGCCAATGCTCATGACCTCTCGCGGCAACTGGATGCTGATGCTGCACGGCGAGGCCTTCCTCAACGCGCTTCAGCAAAGCGGCCCGCGCGGCTCTGACAAGCTCTTTTCCACCAACTGGATCATGCCTATGGCGCAGCGCAAATTTCAGGGCAGCGGCACGCTGACCTTTCGCGCCATGTTGAGCCTGGAGCCGGCGACGGTCACACATCGCTTTTATCCCGAGCTCTTCCAGCAGGGAGAGACCGCTTACGGCAAGCCGATCGCCGATGGTCAACATCCGCATGACTTCCTGATGGAACTGGCCGCTCTCTACGATCAACGGATAGGGACGCACACTTTACTCTCGTTCTATGCCGCGCCGGCGGGCGATCCGGCGATGGGACCCACCGCCTATGCGCACCGTGCTTCGGCCTCGGAGGATCCGATGGCCGCTCTCGGGCACCATCTTGAAGACTCGACCCACATAGCCGATGACGTCATCACGGTTGGAATCACGCATGGCGCGGTGCGCCTCGAAGCCTCCGGCTTTCACGGGCGCGAGCCGGACGAGCATCGCTGGGACCTGGACTCGGGGAAGATCGACTCATGGTCGGCCAGGCTGACCGCCAATCCCGGCCGGAACTGGAGCCTGCAATCTTCCGTGGCGCGCCTGGCCAGCCCCGAAGCGCTGCATCCCGGCGAGGACATCCGGCGCATTACCGCCTCGCTGATGTACAACCGCCCGCTCCATGAAGGCAATTGGGCGACCACGCTGCTCTGGGGCCGCAATCGCAGCCTGTCCACGAACACGATCTCCAACGCTTACCTGGCGGAATCCACGCTCCGGTTCTGCACGCAAAACTATCTCTGGGGACGCATCGAGAATGTGGACCGCAGCAATGAGCTGCTGCTGGGCAATAATTACGAGCCTGCGGGATTTGAGGAGCGCATCATCGGACGCGTCCAGGCCTACACCGCGGGATATGATCGCGATTTGGCTCTCATCCCTCATTTGGTCACAGCGTTGGGCGCTCAGATGACGTGGTACGGCTTACCCGAGAGCCTCAAGACAATGTACGGTCCACATCCTGTAGGCGCATTGATCTTTATCCGCATCCGCCCCCAGCGCTAAAGCGCAATCCCAACAGCGCTTCATCGTAGGCCTGAAGGC
>CAZONJ010000002.1:3154-7015 GCA_964581225.1 uncultured Terriglobales bacterium
TGCTTCCACCATGGACCAGTTCGCTTCCGCAGCCCCGGAAAAATTTGTACACTGTTTGCTTGCATGGATTAGAACCTCTGTACACAGGAGCGTCTTATGGGACGGCGGCATTACGTCTGGATGGCAATGGTCAATGTGGTCCTGCTCTTCTTCCCGGCTGCGGACCATGCGTTTGCGCAAGATAATCAAACCGGGTCATCTCTTCCTTACCTCAATCCTGCCTTGCCCATCGATGCGCGCGTTGACGATCTGATCTCGCGTATGACGCTCGAAGAGAAGGCCTCGCAGCTGGTCAATCAGGCCCGCGCCGTCCCTCGCCTGAATATCCCGGCATACGACTGGTGGAATGAAGGGCTGCACGGCGTGGCCCGCGCGGGAATCGCGACTGTTTTTCCCGAATCGATCGGCCTCGCTGCCACCTGGGACCCGGACCTGATGCACCAGATCGCCACGGTGATTGGAACGGAGGCGCGGGCCAAGCACCATGAAGCGGTGCGGCAGGGCAAGCGCGAGATCTTTTATGGGCTTACATTCTGGTCGCCGAACATCAACATCTTCCGTGATCCGCGATGGGGACGCGGGCAGGAGACCTTTGGCGAAGATCCATACCTCACCTCCAGAATGGGGGTCGCATTCGTTACCGGACTTCAGGGCGACGATCCGAAATATCTGCGCGTCGTCTCCACGCCCAAGCATTTTGCGGTGCACAGCGGGCCGGAGCCTTCACGGCACGTCTTCGACGCCGTCGTTTCCAGACGCGACATGGAAGATACCTACCTGCCGGCCTTCCACGCTACCGTGGCGGAAGCGAAAGCAGGCTCGGTTATGTGCGCCTACAACCGGGTGAACGGCGAGCCGGCATGCGCCAGCACCTTTCTTCTCGAGGACAAGCTTCGCGGGGAGTGGGGCTTTCAAGGCTATGTGGTCTCCGATTGCGATGCGGTTGCCGACATCGAACGCGGGCATCACTTCACCAAGACGATAGAAGAGGCTGCCGCCGTATCGTTGAAGCGCGGCACCGATCTCGAATGCGCGGATTTCATGAGGCATCAAACCAGCAACGAGGACTACATCAAGTATGTCAACGCGGTGCATCAGGGACTATTGAGCGAGAAGGATGTGGATGAGGCGCTGCGGAGGCTCTTCCACGCGCGTTTCCGTTTGGGCATGTTCGATCCTCCGGAGATGGTCCCGTACGCGCAAATTCCGTACTCCGAAAACGACACGCAGCCACACCGCGAACTCGCCCTGAAAGCGGCGCGGGAATCGATAGTGCTGCTCAAGAACAATGGCGCGCTTCCGCTGCAGCCAAACGTAAAGAAAATCGCCGTGGTCGGTCCCCTGGCCGATTCGACGCGCGTGCTGTTGGGCAACTATAACGGCACTCCATCGCGAGCGACCACGGCCTTGCAGGGCATCCAGCAGCAGTTCCGCGGAGCCCAGGTGTCGTTTGTTCCGGGCACGCATTTCCTTCATGCCGTCGAACCTGTACCTGCATCTCTGCTGTCCATCGGAAACGGCAAAGCCGGTACGGGGCTGCGGGCAGAGTACTTCAATAATAAAGAGCTGAGCGGCGAGCCGGTAGTCAAGCGCGCCGATAAGGACGTGAACTTCGAGTTCAACGGAAGCCCTGCGCCCGGGATCGATGGTCAGAACTTTTCCGTGCGCTGGACGGGTGAGCTCATTCCGCAAAGCTCCGGGACGTACAGCCTGGGCGTCACCGGCGACGATGGATTCCGTCTCTATGTGAATGGCAAGCTGCTGGTCGAGGACTGGAGCAAGCACAGCGCCCACACGCTCACCAAGCCGGTCGAGCTGAAGAAGGGGCGCCGCTATCCGATCAAGCTGGAGTATTACCAGGATGGCGGAGGCGCTACCGCAAAGCTGGTATGGCAGCAGGGAGGCGAGACTGCGGCGGAAGCGCTGGCTGCAGCGAGGAAGGCGGACGTGGTGATCGCGGTAGTGGGCATCACCTCGGATCTGGAAGGGGAAGAGATGAACGTGCAGGTCGAAGGTTTTAAGGGCGGAGACCGCACCAGCCTCGACCTGCCGCGCGAGGAAGAGCAGCTGGTGGAAGTTGTGAAGTCCACAGGCAAGCCGCTGGTGGTGGTGCTGATGAATGGCAGCGCACTGGCGGTGAACTGGGCGAATCAGAACGCTGACGCAATCCTGGACGCATGGTATTCGGGCGAAGAGGGCGGCACGGCCATCGCCGAGACGCTGGCCGGAAGCAACAATCCGGCAGGACGGCTTCCGGTCACGTTTTATAAATCGGTGGACCAGCTTCCGCCCTTCGAGGATTATGCGATGAAAGGCCGCACCTATCGCTACTTTGAAGGAGAACCGCTCTACCCCTTTGGCTTCGGCCTGAGTTACTCGAAGTTCGAGTACCAGAATTTGAAAGTCGGTGCGGCAAAGCCCGATGGAGGTGTGATGGTCGAGGCCGAAGTCACAAACACCGGAGAGCGCGAGGGGGACGAAGTCGCGGAGCTGTACATCTCCAGGAAGAGTTCGCAGTACACCGTCCCCAGGATTGCGCTCAAAAGCTTCCAGCGCGTCCATCTGAAGCCGAAGGAAAGCAGGCAGCTTTCATTCCAGCTTTCGCGCGACCAGCTCGCCAGCATCGATGAAAATGGCAGGCATGTATTCGAGCCGGGAGAGTTTTCGGTGAGCGTTGGCGGCCGGCAACTGGATGCGAGCGCAGAGCAGGCGCATACCGTGGTGGCGGGAAAATTTACAGTAAGCCAGTAAACAGGTCGCGGTAAAGAGGCGGAGCCGACCTCATCAGGCTCACTGTGCCTGCCTTTTGCTCTCCGGGGTCTTGCTTTGTGCGGGCGACTGCAGTTTATAAATCCTGAGTGGCCCTATCTCGATGGATTGTGACTTCGACCGTCTGGCGGCGATGGCGCGGGCAATTGCAGCCGCATTACGGAAGTGTGTGAGGCAGAGATACAGCGAGAGAGGCTTTTCACCAGGAATACTTGCTTGTATTTTGTACGCTGCTGGATCATCGCACCTGCCATACATACGCAGCGGTGTATCCGAGAGGCAGCAGAGAGGGCCGGAGACAGACACAGACAAAAATTTACCAATCTGGGGAACTGCAATTGGAATCGCTTTGCCGGACTGCAGGTTGCATGTAAGCGTATAAAAAATCCGGTTCGCTTGTTGTCCCCGTTATAACTTGCTCGTGAGGTGAAATGGACCAAGAAGCGCAATGCGATCATCAAAAATTCTTCAATCGAAAGTGTCACATTCCATGACGAAGACATTATAATTTGAGGCGTCGGAAGTCCCCTCTGACGAAAGGGAATGTATGGCGCAAAACCAGAGTTGTATCCTGATTGTAGAGGACACATGGAACGATCTGGTTCTCATCAGCAATGTGCTGGATACCCGAAACCTGAAGGGGCAGGTTATTGCTGTACATAATGCACGCAAGGCGCTGGACTTCATCTCCGGAGCCGAGCAAGGCAGGCATCCGGAGCCCGTTGCGATCCTTATGGATTTAGGACTGCCGGACATGCCCGGGCAGGCGCTGATTTCACAGCTGCGTCTCAAACCTAAATTCCGCAACACCCCGATCATCATCTTTTCCGATCTTCCGGTAAACGAATCGGAAAAACTCGTACATGGGCTGAATGTGCAGAGCTGCCATCAGAAGCCGTCCGGATTCGAGGCCTTCGAAGAATTGTTTTTGCAGCTGATTCTTCCCTGGGCTGCACAGATGGGCGGAGCACAGAAGACAAAACTGGGTTTGTTCACTCCGCAAAAAGCGGATGCAGCGGGAACTTCAGAGTAAAAACATAGGCCCTGTCGCTGAGGAAGAATCGGTCTTCGCAATTGCACTTTACGTGTGGA
>CAZONJ010000002.1:7115-85800 GCA_964581225.1 uncultured Terriglobales bacterium
ATAGGCCCTGTCGCTGAGGAAGAATCGGTCTTCGCAATTGCACTTTACGTGTGGAAGCGTAGGCCTGAAGGCCTACGCTTCCACCGTGCCGCCCCCAGCGCTTCTTCGCAGGCTCGAAGCAGCGCTCACGTGCTGGGCGCGCCCTTTGGACGCTAAAAGACAACGCATTGCAGGAGAAACTCTGGCACTAAAACACCTCTTTTATTGCGCTTTCTCTGTGCCTCTGTGTCTCCTGTGGTGAATTTTTCTTTAGAATCAATATAGTGACCCATGATCTCCCTTCTCCAGCTCGGGCAACTTGACTACGCGACCGCGCTCGACCTGCAAAGGTCGCTGGTGGGGTTGCGCAAACAGGGGCGCATCTCGGACACACTGCTGCTGCTGGAGCATCCGCCGGTCATTACTATGGGACGGAACTCGAAGCAGCAGAACCTGATCGCCTCTCCTGAACTGCTGCGGCAAAAGGGAGTCGAGCTTCATGAGAGCGACCGCGGCGGGGACGTGACCTTTCACGGTCCGGGGCAGCTGGTGGGTTATCCCATCTTCGATCTGCGCGGATTCACCCCCAGGCTGGGAGCGGTGGAGTATGTGCGCCGCGTGGAAGAGGTGCTGATCCGCACCTGCGGCGATCTCGGCATCCCCTGTGAACGGATCGCCGGGCTTACCGGAGTATGGACGCAGCGGGCAGACTTGCATCGCTCCGGAAAAACCGCATCGCAACAGAGGAAGATCGCCGCCATCGGGGTGCATATCTCGCGCGGGGTCACCAGCCATGGCTTCGCCCTTAACGTGACCACCGATCTCGACTATTTTAAGTTGATCGTTCCCTGCGGAATCAGCGATAGACCTGTGACCTCCATCACCCATGAATGTGAGATATTGCAGCGTCCAATCCCCTCCATGGAGGCGGTGAGAAACGCGGTTTCCCTCAATTTTGGCCGGGTCTTCCACGACCAGGTCCTGTGCCTGGAGTCGCTCGACCAGCTGTTGCACACTGGTAACCATTCCGCTGACCTTCCCGACAACAAAAAAGCGCCGGAAGCCGATACAATAGACGTTCCGCTAAAAGTGCCGAGGGAGCTGCGCGAGATTCGTCGCAATCCGAATGGCCCCACCGGCAGTTATCAGGATGGCGTGGACGCTCTGATCGACAACGACGAATTGTTTCTCGCCTGATTACAACGGTACAATGGAGTGTTTGGCCATTATTTGCATTTTTAGTGGCCAGTAGCGTTCAAATAAAAGAGAAGGTGGAATGAAGAAGACCGAGACCAAGTCGCAGTCACGGCAGCCGGAAAACGGACGCAACGTGAAGGATTCCCGTCCCGCAAGCAGCAATGGCGCCGGTGGAAATGGTATTCGTAGCGGCGGCATGGAGCCGCTGCGCCGCAATCCCCATGGCATCCCGGATTATCGCGTGGAAGTCCCGAATTTTCACACCATCGAGGAGTGGGTGGACGGCAAGCTGCGCTACAACGTAGTCGGCGATTTTGACGCCCCCGCGCCTGCTTTGCGTGAATCGAAATACCTGACCCGTGAGAAGAGTATCGAGCTCTATCGCTGGATGTGGCTGAATCGCAAGATGGAGCAGGCGCTCGAGATTTTGTTCAAGCAGCAGAAGGTGATCGGCGGCGTCTATCTCGGCCTGGGACAGGAGGGCTGCTCCTGCGCCTCCGCCCTGGCGCTGGGAAAAGAAGACTGGGTTGGGCCGATGATCCGCAATCAGGGCGCGATGCTGGTGCGCGGCTTCAAGCCCAGCGACACCATGATGCAATACATGGCCAAGGCCGGCGCGCCCACTAAAGGCCGCGACTCCGGCTCGCACTACGGCGATATCAAAGAGAAGAACGTGGTCGCCCCCATCTCGCACCTGGGCGACAGTATCCCGGTGGTCGCGGGCATCGCGCTGGGAGCGCGTCTTCAGGGCAAGAACATAGCCTGTCTCACCTTTGTCGGCGATGGCGGCCAATCTACCGGCCCTACCTATGAAGGGTTTAACTTTGCCGCCGTGCAGAAGCTCGGCGTGGTATTGATCGTCGAGCACAATCTTTGGGCCTACTCCACTCCGGTGGAATTGCAGTTCGCCTGTAAGGACCTTGCCGACCGTTCGATTGGTTACGGCGTGCCGGGAGCGATTGTCGACGGCACCGATCCCAACCAGGTCTATGACGTGACCTATGAGGCGGTGCAGCGCGCCTATCGCGGTGAAGGCGCCACCCTGATCGAGGCCAAGATGATGCGCATGCGCGGCCATGCCATGCACGATGCCGCCAACTACGTCCCTAAGCAGTATTTCGAATATTGGAAGAAGCGCGACTGCATCGCCCGCATGGAGAAGTACCTCATCGAGAAGGGCTGGCTCAGCGAAAAGCAGAACCAGGAGCTGATTAACGACGTCCAGGCGCAGATCGATCGCGACCGAGAGATCGCCGACGCTTCACCCTTCCCCGCCCCCGAAGAGGCGGCGGTGGGCGTCTTTCTCCCCAACGACGTGAAGGTCCCCTTCAAGTACGGCGGGCCTAAGGTAAAAGAAGTGCAGAAGGGCGTAAAGGCTGGCGCGGCCAGCGATGTCTCGCATTACAAATGATGCGATGGTCCTCCGCTCATAAATGGGCGGGGAGAATTCGTGCGATTTTGAATTTAAGACAGGAAGCTTGAAACCGAAAACATGGCAGCTGTTACCTATTTAGAAGCGATTCGTGAAGGCATCTGGGAAGAGATGGAGCGCGACCCCTCGGTCTTTTGCATTGGGGAAGATGTCGCTGTGTATGGCGGCGCCTTCAAAGTCACCGAAGGATTTGTCCATCACTTCGGAAAAGAGCGGATGATCGATACCCCGATCTCCGAAGCGGCCATCGCTAGCGCAGCCTATGGAGCGTCGCTCACCGGCATGCGTCCGGTGGCGGAATTTCAATTCATGGATTTCATCAGCTCGGCGCATACCCAGATCGTGAATGCGATCGCCAAATCGAATTACCGCTGGGGCGCTCCAGCTCCTATGGTGCTGCGCGGACCTTCGGGCGGCGGCGTGAGCGGCGGTCCTTTTCACTCGCAGAACCCGGAGATGTGGTACGTGCATACTCCGGGACTCAAGGTGGTTTGCCCGGCTACGGCGGTCGATGCCAAAGGGCTGATGAAGGCCGCGATCCGCGACAACAATCCCGTCCTGTTTTTCGAGCACAAGTATCTTTATCGCCGCATCAAGCAGGAATTGCCCCATGAAGATTATGTGGTGGAGATCGGCAAGGCGCGCAAACATCGCGAAGGCAAGACCATCAGCGTGATCACTTATGCCTCGATGGTGTGGGTGGCGGACGAAGCCGCGAACATCCTCGCCAAAGAGGGCATCGATCTGGAAATTATCGATCTGCGCACCGTCTCGCCTCTCGATCGCGAGGCCATCGCCGCGACGGTGAAGAAGACCAATCGCGTGATCGTCCTGCACGAAGACGTCAAGACCGGTGGGCTCGCGGGCGAAATCGCGGCGATTATCAACGAAGAGGCCTTCGACCATCTCGACGCTCCTATCGTGCGCATCGCCGCCATCGATACGCCGGTGCCCTTCTCGCCTCCGCTGGAGAAATACTTCATGCCCAAGGTGGAAGACGTGGTCCGCGAAGCCAGAAAATTGAAGACGTACTAAGAGCCCTTTCATCACAGAGTCACAGAAAAAGCGTCCAAAGGGGCGCGGCAGAGGTTGGCCCAGCGCGTGAGCGCTGGTTCAGGCTCCGAAGAAGTGCTGGGGGCCGCAGGGTGGAAGCGTGGCCTTCACCTGTCTAGAGCCTTACGATTTCTCCAGTGTTTACTTCCGCCGTAAAACGGCGCTTTAAGACTTGGGCTTTCAGTCCGGATTGGCTTCTGATACGGCCATCTCAACAGGACTTGGTGACGGTTACTTTGAGTACTTTGCTGCACGGCCACAGTGTGATAGCTTTCGCAGTGGAGCATCGGAGGAGGCATTATGGGGATCGCGATCATTGGAATCGTCGGAGTCGCCTTACTGCTTGTCGTCCTTTACAACGGGCTGGTGCAGTTGCGGGTGCGTGCCGATTCGGCATGGTCCGATATCAACGTGCAACTGGAACGGCGCCACGATCTGATTCCCAATCTGGTCGAGACCGTGAAGGGCTATGCCGGACACGAGCGCGGCACCTTCGAGAACGTTGCAAAGTACCGCTCTGCCGCCATGGCCGCCACTACCCCGGCGGAGAAGAGCGCCGCTGAAGGCCAGCTCACCCAGGCCTTGCGCGGATTGCTTGCGGTCGCCGAGAGCTATCCCGAATTGAAGGCATCGGAGCAATTCACCTCATTGCAGAATTCGCTGCAATCGCTCGAAGATGCCATTCAGAACTCGCGGCGTTACTACAATGCCGTGGTGCGCGACCTGAACACCAAGGTGGTCAGCTTTCCCAGCAATATGGTCGCCGGAATATTCGGCATCCAGCCGCGTCAATATTTCGAGCTGGAGACGCCGGAGGCGCGGCAGGTCCCGGCAGTCAAGTTCTGATTTCTTAAGACTTACACGGCCAGCCAATGCGAAACCACCTATTTCGAAAGCACGTATTTCGACGATGCGCGGCTCTGCTCCTTTTCCTTGTTTTGCCCGCATTCGCATTGGGGCAAGCTGATTCCCCCAGCTGGAAGATCGCCGATTTCACCTCCCACATTCAAGTCCATGAGGACGGCTCGGTAGACGTTCTGGAGCATATCTCGTTCGTATTCTTTGGCCAGTTTCATGGCATCCGGCGCTTTATTCCGGTGGACTACCCCGGCCCGGACGGAAGCAATTACAAGCTTTTGCTGAAGGTAAAAGATGTGACCGACGAGGACGGCAAGCGCCTCGATTACTCGGTTTCCTCCCAGGGCCACTATCGCGCGATTAAAGTCATGCTGCCGGGGGCGAACGATGCGGAGAAGAAAGTTTATATCTCCTATTCGCTCCGCAACGCCGTCAAATTTTTTGACGACTACGCCGAGTTTTATTGGAACGTGACCGGCAACGGCTGGTCGGTGCCGATCGACAATGCCACCGCCCTGGTCCATCTTCCGGAATCCGCAGCGGGACAGCTGCGCGCCATCAGCTACGTAGGCGTGTTCGGCTCGAATGAGAAGGGTAGCGCCGAAATTCAAGGCGCGGAGGTCTCCGCCTCTGCCTCGAATCCGCTCTCACCTCGCGAAGGGTTGACCGTGGATGTGTACATCCCAAAAGGCATCCTGCGCCAACCCTCATCATTCACGCGAGCATGGTGGTTTGCTGAGGGAAATCCCATTCTCTTCCTGCCGCTGTTTTCCTTTGCGGTAATGTTTTGTATCTGGTGGAGATGGGGCAAAGACCCGGACGATGGGACCTCGGTCGCTCCCATGTATGAGCCGCCTAAAAATATAAGCCCCGCCGAAGCCGGCACGCTGGTGGAAGACAGCGTCGAGCCGCGCGATATTACCTCCATTCTGGTGGACCTGGCGGTGCGGGGATATTTGAAGATCACGGAAATCGAGCACAGCAGCTTGCCGATCTTCAAGAACAAAGATTACCTCTTCCAAAGCCTGAAAGAGCCCACGGAATGGAACCAGCTTGCTCCCTTTGAGCGCACCATGCTGGAGAACCTTTTTTCCGCCACGGGGAAAGAGGTCCATCTCTCCGACCTGCGCAATCGCTTTTACCCAGCAATTCCCGCCCTCAAGAGCGGAATCATCGCTGCGCTGAAGGAGAAGGGAATGTACACGGTGGATCCGGAGAGCGCCAGCATGTACTGGATCTTAGGCGCGGTCGTAATTGCAGTCCCGGTCTACCTGCTGGGGAAGTTTGGGCACGTGGAGTTTTTCAGTTCGGGCTTGTGGAGTGTTGCAGGCGTTCTGGCGAGCGCCCTGATTGTCTTTCTGTTTGGCCGGGTGATGACCGCCAAAACGCTGTTGGGGGTGCACACCAAAATCGCGGTGCTTGGCTTTCAGGAATTTATGAACCGGGTCGATGCCGACCGCCTGAAGCGCATGCCCCCGGATACATTTGAAAAATATCTCCCTTATGCCATGGCCTTAGGCGTGGAGCACCGCTGGGCCAAGGCTTTTGTCGGCATCGTGCAGAATCCGCCTGCCTGGTACCAATCCAGCGGCGGAGGCATGTTCAACCCTTATCTCTTCAGCCACAGCATGAATGATATGACCAGCCTGGCCAGCCAGACCTTTACCTCCGCGCCCCGCGCCGCCTCCGGCAGCACAGGATTCGGCGGCGGGTCCGGAGGAGGCTTCTCCGGAGGCGGGTTTGGCGGTGGCGGCGGAGATGCCTTTTAACCAGGGTTTCTCGCGCCGGATTGGGCTATGTAGCTGCTGGGAAAGGCCTTCCGTTCGGCTTTCTTACGGTTTTCCTCGTAAATCCTGCTCTGGTATTAAAGAATGCGCGTAACAACCTGCAAACACTTGGCGGCATTTCCTCATCCTAATTCACAGTCCTGCCAATTGCGGGACGCACAACAACGGAATCTATTAGAACGGAAGGTGCGCACATGGCAGACGCATTGCCGAACAACGAAGTTCCCAATTTTGACACATACCCAGCACCGGGCCCCTCCGGCGCAGAAGAGCTATCAGCTTCTTCTGCAAGCCGCACCTATATGCCGGGCACATCGGGTTCCACTGGCGCGGTAGCCGCCTACAAAGAGCTGCCGGGGGAGCGCAGCGCCCTGGAAGAGCGTGCAGCGCAGGTTGGTGGGGCGGTTGGGCGAGCGGTGGTGACAGTACGCCGCGGAAGGGGCAAGTTAATCGTGATGAAATCGCGCGCCAGGCAGGCGGCCACGGGAAATCTGGCACAACGAGCGGGCGATTTGAATCAGTCTGCGCGCGAGCTGGCAGGGAACGCGCAACGGCGCGCCTCCGAGTTCGCCCATGAAGCCCAGGTCCGCGCCTCGGAATTACTGGAAGGCGCGCAGGAGCGGTTCTCGGGGCTGGCCGGCGATCTGCGGGAACACGCTGCGGATTGGAAAGATCGCGCCGACTACCGGGCAGCCCAGCTTCGTTCCAGCGCGACGGAAGCGCGTCGCAAGGCCCAGGCCTATGTAGAGGAAAATCCGTTTCAGGCGCTGGCAATCGTGGGTGGATCGGCGGTAGCTTTAGGAGTCGCACTCCGGATCGTGAGGTCTCGCAATGCACAATGAATCTAAGCATTTCTCGGAAGTCGTCAATGAATTGAAATATGAGGCGAAGGAGTTCGTCTCCACGCGCTTTGAAATATTGCGCCAGGAGATGAAGACCAAGCTGTCTGCATGGAAGACCGCCATTCCCTTGCTGCTGCTGGCGGCAATCTGCGGGTTGGCCGCCTTTGTAATCCTCAACGCCGCCCTGGTGGCTTTCCTGGCGGGATGGTTCGCCCCCAGCCCCTACAACTGGTGTTACGCTGCTTTGATTGTGGGATCTTTCTACGTTCTCGCAGGCGGCGCGTTTTATTTTATTGGAATGCGTGAGTTCAAGGCCGAAGGATTTGTCCCGGTACGCACGATGCGTGTACTGAAGCAGGACCAGGTATGGTTACAAAACGAAGCGAGGTCGCAACTATGACACAGCCAATGCCATCGGAAATTCTCGAAGCGCGCGCCGCCGAGCAGCGCCGCAAGATCCACAATTCCGTCCATGACCTTCGCAGCGCGGTGCGGGAACGCCTGGATGTAAAGCGCAACGTTCGCCAGTATTTCTGGCCCGCATCCGGAATCGTGGGCCTGGCCGGACTGGTATTTGGATACAGCTTCACCGGGATTTTTACCCGCCATTAAGGCTTCTCTCCGGGAAATGGCCCACGAAACCCCTTAGAAACGAGGGTTTCATGACACCTCGCCTCCGCCATCCTGATGGCGGAGGTTTTTATTGTTATAAAAGCGGTTCTTCTCTGTCTTTCTGACTGCGCTTCATGATATAAATCGCAAAAGCCTCCCCTATTGCTAAAAGACCGCGAAACCTCGAGCGCGTCGCAGATGTCTGAAGGAGGGCATTTGGCAGAGTCGAGAACTGGCAGACGTTTTCCCATAAACCTGCCCATTCACTTGCGAGAAGGTGCAAGCTCGGAAGTGGAGGGCACAACCAAGGATGTAAGTGCGGCTGGTGTTTACATTAAGGCGGAATCGGCGCTCGAAGTCGGCAGCAATATCGAATTCGACATCACCCTTCCTGCCGATGTGATCGGCAGTGAAAAAAATGTGACCATTCGCTGTCAGGGCCGTGTTGTACGTACGGAAAAATCGAAGGGCAAGAAAACAGGCAAAGGCCCTGAGGGCGAGGGCGTGGCCTGCGTCATCGATCATTACAAATTTATTCGTACACCCTAAACTGGTTAAATAAAAACACCATGCTTAAGATCATTCTTGCAGACAATCAGGCGATCTTCCGCGCCGGGGCCGCAAAGGTGCTGGCGGTGGAAGACGAATTTCGCATCGTGGCGCAGTGTGAGACCGCGGAACGGATGACGGCGGCGGTCGAAAGCTTCCGCGCCGCCATTCTCGTTTTCTCTTCGGCCCTGCGCGCCGACGTCAACAAACTGACTGAACAGGCGAAAAAACACAAAACCAAGCTGGTCATTGTGATTGAAGGCAACGAAAATGCCGCACAATACCTGCAGATGGGCATTGCCGGGGTGGTCTACCGCAATATCGGCGGCCCGGCCCTGGTGGAGTGCGTCCGCAAAGTCTCGCGCGGCGAAACCTGGACGCAGAACACCGAAGCGGCTGCGGTCGCCAATGAAAACGACATCGTTGGGGCGCGGGTAAGAGACCGTCTCACCGCGAAAGAGCTGAAGATCGTGGCCCTGATCGTTCAAGGCTATAAGAACAAAGACATCGCCACGCAGTTGGGAACTACCGAGCAGGTCATTAAGAATTACCTGCGTAATGTCTATGACAAAATCGGGGTTTCGGACCGTCTGGAGCTGGCGCTCTTTACCATCCATCACCGGATACTGGCCGAGGCGGCGGCGGCAATCAGTTCAACGCAGATGACGAATTAGCGGCTTTCATGACCGGAAGTCGCTTTTTCTCCGCTCTTCAATAGCTCGTTCACAATCGTAACCAGCTCTTCCGGGTTCACCGGTTTTTCCAGGTAGAGGTCAGCCAGCGGCTCCGCCGCCTGGAAGGCCTCCGCGACATAACCGGATACCACAACCACGGGCATGCTGGAATGGTCTTTGGCTGCCTGCACGATGGCCCGTCCATTGGCATCTCCCAACCGCCAATCGGTGACTACCGCATCATAGGAATTCTGCCGAAGCTTCTCGATCGCATCGCGCGCGGAGGTGCACGCGGTAACAGAGTGCCCGGCGGATTCGAGTATCGCGCACTTCAACGTGACAACGTGCGGCTCGTCGTCTATGCAAAGGATCTTTGCCATATTTGGGTCCTTCGACCTCTCACGCGTCTAAAACCTTGTTCCAGGAGCTGCGGCGGGAAAGCCGGTCGATCGCTACTTGCCTTGCAACTTATTGTCTAGCAGTAGTTTTAATAATGTCAAATATTTCCTGTTTTTCGCTCTGGAACCCACAGAATTCAGGTACTTAGATGCTTCTTGGGGCAGCACTGGCGGTAATCTTGTGCCAGCCGGGTTTTTGAACAATAATGCGGGGAGTTTTCAGCAATCATTCGGATTTGCGGCGCTTTGGGCAAATTCCTGACGCAATCACATCAGCCAACACATTGAGGAGCATTTATGGGTACTCCAGGCACTGCCCCGACGGAACTGAAATTTATTCAATTCGAGCTCTCCGGCCCGATCGCCAAAATCACCTTGAATCATCCTCCACATAATGTCCTCACCGTGCCCATGATGCACGAGATGGCGCAAAGCATCGAAAGCCTGAACGGACGCGGAGACGTGAAAGCTATCCTGCTGCAATCCTCGCAGCGCGCTTTCTCCGCCGGCATTTCATTGGAAGATTCCAAGTCGGACCGCGTCTTCCAAACCCTGGAGGCCTTCAACCGGGTATTCACCGCGACGCGCGAGATCTCAAAACCCATGCTGGTGGTCGTCAATGGTCCTGCAATTGGCGCGGGATCGGAGCTGGTTGCGTTTGGAGATCTGGTGATTGCCACTCCTAATGCAAAGTTCGCCCAGCCTGAGGTAAAGCTCGGAGTCTTTCCTCCATTTGCCGCTGTCATGCTGCCGCAGCTTATTGGCCCCAAAAAGACTTATGAGCTCATCCTCACCGGCGAGGCGCTCTCCGCCGAAGAGGCGCTGCGGCTCGGATTTGTGAATAGGCTGGTCCCGGAGGCGGAGCTTCAGAATACGGTAAAGGCGCTCTTGACGAAGATCGTTGAATTCAGCGGACCGGTGCTGGAGGTGGCGAAGAAGGTGATCGGAAACTCCATGGGCCTCTCCATCGAGCAGGCCATGAAGAAGTCGCAGGACATCTACCTGAACGAACTTATGTCGTTGCAGGATGTAGAAGAAGGCCTGCGCGCGGTGCTCGAAAAACGCAAGCCTGTCTGGAAAAATCGTTAAGCAATTTTTTCTACCGCGCGCTGAGCGCATACCATAGTCGCACATCTGCGATCATTGGTATGCGCAAAGCAATTTACGCTGCGTTCCTGACCGTGATGTCGTGCTTGATGGATTCGTAGGCGGCATCCGAAATTACCATCCGCCCCACCAGGTCGATCTTGCTTAAATAAGGCCGGTTTTCAATGATGCTCTCGGCCATGACCGCATCCATCCCCTGCAGCTTTTGAAGTTCTTCCTGGGAAGCGGAGTTCAGGTCCAGCATCCCATCTGCTGTCCGGTGGTTTGGCCTGGCGCGCCGCTTTGCGCGCCTGTGCGGCTGCTGTTGCCGGGCGCCTTCATCCCTGCCGCGCGATCCGGGCGCTTTGCCCCACCCCTGCGCAAGCTTGCTCCATAACCCGGTTGCATGAGCGACATACGCCATAGCGCCCAAAGCGCTGAACGCAAAAAATAGAGATTTCTTCATCCCAAACTCCCCTTTTGTTTTTGAATTACCTTTGAGATGAGTATCCGTGGCGGACAGTTGCAATCAGCGTGGTTCGGACGCAAGCGGCTGCTGCCTGGAGCTGCGCGCTTGAATCGATTTGCGCCATGAGGTGCCCTGATCGAGGGCTTTGAATGCCGAGTAGATAAAAGATCCGATGTTCCATCCGGCCATGAATTTGTAGGGCGCTTCGCCCAGGGTGTAGTGGCCGCACGGCATGACAATGGCCTTGTAATCGATCTGGCTGCTCTCGAACATCTCCACCACCTGCTCTGAAAATTCGGGCAGAAAAGTAAGATCGTATTTGGCGTACATCACCAGCACTTTCTTGGGCGCGATCGCATTCATCTGCATCATCTTGTCGGCGTAGGAGGGTGGGCTGATGGCGGCCCACAGTTTGCGCACCTGCTCGCGCGTAAGCTCGCGCTCCAGCGCCGCCCGGATGTGGCGGGTAGATTGTCCGGTCCAGACCACATCTCCGAAGTAGGTCGAGGCATGATTAAACGCATTCACCTGCAGCCGGGAATCATGCGCGCTGGCGATATAGGCATAGCAGGAGCCCAGGCTCGTCCCCAGCACTCCAAATCGCTCGCAGCCTTGCGCTTGCAGCCAGTCGAGGCAGCAGCGAATATCGATCACCGCCTGGCGGCAGGCGTCGATGGTGCGGGCGATATTGGCGGAGACGGAATAATCGCTGCGCTTGATCTCCGGAGGACGGCGAATGTCATGATACGGCTTGCTCAAGCGCAAAGCGGAGACGCCATACAGGTTCATCACCGAACAAAGCGAATTATGGCTGAAGGCATCGGAATTCCATTGCGGCAGGACAATGACCGCTTTCTTGCTGGGATTTCCCGCCTTATCTTTTGCCGGAAACCAGCGCGCATTCACGCGATCGTTCTCCGGATAGGGCGTCGCGACCGGAGAGGTAAAGCGCAGAAACTGTTTAGGCCTGAGCTTGCCCGATTTCGCCGCTTTTTCAAGCTTCTGCTGCCGCTTATATTGCCGGTCGTTGGTGGAGAACAGCTCCGGCAACCGTTCTTCCAGCTGGAAATCTTTCGGCGTCCGATATCCGAAAAAAGCTTCGCTGCCGGCGACGATCCGCCGGTTCAGCTCTTCGAAATATTCCAGGGCTGCCTTCGTGTCCAACTCCCGGGAAGGAAAGTTGCCGTTGACCTGCGGCCAGCCACGGGTCCACTCGATTCCCCATTCCAGGGGACGGACGACGCGGTTAGTGTCAACGGAGGTGAGACGCGTCTCCCAGGCGTGCATCCATCTTTCGTAGAATTTACGCATTGTTATTAGCAGTTTAACAAATGAGAAACTCTCTCCCGCCATCCGCACTCTTCCTCATCAACATCTTGTAAAATCTTTAGGAACGGCATTGAGGGAGAGCTGCAAAATGTCACACATGGTGTTCTGCGCTAAATACCACAAAGAGATGGAAGGCCTGGACGAGCCACCCTTCGATTCAGAGCTGGGGAAAAAGATTTACGAGAATGTCTCCAAACAGGCCTGGGCGGAGTGGGGAGAGCACCAGAAGATGCTCTTGAACGAATATCGCCTGCAGCCCTGGAAGCGGGAAGCGCAAGAGTTTCTCGTGCAGCAGATGGAGGCCTATTTCTTTAGCGGTGGAGCGCAGCTTCCGAACGAGTACGTTCCCCCATCACGATAAAGTGTCCACCATCGTTTCGACCGCAAAGATCGACCGTGGAGACCGGCCTGTCCGGCAGTCCGAAAAAATGCGGGCCGCATGGATGGCTATTGTCGCCCTCTTTTCCCTGCTTTATATCGCCTCGCTGTTCTCCCCTGCCCTGCTCGATGATGCCGATGCCAGCCACGCCGAGGCAGCGCGCGAGATGTACCAAACCCATGATTGGGTGACCCTGCATATCGATGGCGTCCGTTACCTGGAAAAAGCGCCGCTGATGTATTGGCTGATTGCCACCATGTACAAGTGGACCGGAGTCTCGCAGGCGGCGGCCCATGCGCCCATGGCTCTGGCCATTCTGCTGACCATCCTTTTGGCGGGAATCTGGGGGAGAAAAGCATTTGGCGGTCCGGCTGGCGCTTATGCGGCGCTATTTGTGACCACCAGCATTGGCTTTTACCTCTTTACCCGGATCACCATCCCGGAAGCGCTGTTGTCGTTCTTCATTGCCTTCAGCTTTTATTGCGTGATTCGCGCCCTCAACACATCCGGCCGCCAGACAGCATGGTACTGGTACGCCAGTTATGCAGGACTGGCGCTGGCAGTGCTGACCAAAGGACTGCTCTCTCTGGTGGTGGGGGGCGGAACACTTTTTCTCTTTTTTCTGATTACGGGAACATGGCGGCGTTGGCGCGAATTTCGTCTGGGGACCGGGACGCTGTTATTTCTACTCATCGCCGCCCCGTGGCACATTCTGGCGGGAATCCGCAACCAGCATTTCTTCTGGTTTTACTTCGTAAATGAGCATTTTTTGCGGTTTCTGGGAAAGCGCTATCCCAAGGATTACAACAAGCTTCCCGCGCTCGCCTACTGGGTGTTGCATCTGGTGTGGTTATTTCCCTGGAGCTTCTTTCTGCCGGTGGCGATCAAGAAACTGATGGTCCAATGGCGGGAGCGGCGACAGGAGGCCAACCCATCGCCCTGGTCATTGGCCGACCAGACGCGTTTATTGTGCCTGCTCTGGAGCGCGGTGGTGCTGGTGTTTTTTGCCTTTTCCACCAACCAGGAGTACTACACCTTCCCTGCGTACTTCCCGATGCTGATGCTGGTCGCCGACGCTCTGGCCGGCCGGGAGCGTTCCCGGCTGCGGACTGTGGGATATTTCGCGCTGCTGATTGTAGGCTGGCTCTCGGCGATCGCCTTATCGATCGGATTGTGGTCTTCGCGGCAGCTTCCCTTCCAGCCGGATGTAGGCTCGGTTTTGACCGAGAGGGCGGTAGGCAACTACACACTTTCGATGTCGCACTTTTTTGACCTTACAGGGGCTTCGTTTGCGGGGCTTCGCCTGCCTGCTTTTCTGGCGGCGCTCGGCTTCCTGCTGGGCCCGGCAATCGCGCTATGGCTCTATATGCGCAAGAGAGCTGGCGCGGCGATCTGGGCGGTTGCGTTTTTCGCGGCGCTCTTCCTCTTTGCCGCTCATCTGGCCCTGGTCCGCTTTGAGCCTTACCTCTCCTCCCGGTCGCTGGCACGCGCGGTGCAAAAAGCAGCGACCCCGGAGAGTAAGTTTATGATCTATGGAGACCAGTCCTATGGATCTTCCTGGATCTTCTACCTGCAAAAGCAAGTCTACCTGGTGAATGGACGCACAACTTCGATGCAGTTTGGCTCGAATTATCCTGACGCTCCGAAGATCTTCCTGAACGATTCCGAGCTGGTCTCGCAGTGGGAGGGGGACGCGAGGATCTTTTTATTTGTGCCGCTGGACCAGGAAGGAAAGATTCAAAGACTCTTCCCGCACCGCGTCTTCGATGTTGCCCGGACTTCCGCCAATGTGGTGTTAAGCAACCAGCCCTGAGAAGGCGAGACTTTTAGAGATCGGCGGGAAGCTTCCGTTGTATAGGACGCAAGTGGGTCAGGTGCTTCGCATCGCTGGGGCGCAACATGCGGCCGCCTTCTTCAAGCCGGTACACCTCATTGCGCCAATTTATGTTCGCGCTGGCATAACTGCCGCACCAGAGAAAAAATCCCAGGAGGTCGCGCAAAGGATAAAGCCAGGCATCGGTAAGCGAACACCGGTCCTTTACGATTCCATAGCCTGCAATGATCGATTGCACCGCCCGGTTGGCGAAAGCGCTGGCAAACATCAGGACTCCGAGCAGCACATGGCCGCTGAACAATCCGGCAAGCAGCCCAAGCAGGCCAAAGGGCATAGCGAAGGTGAAGACCGTCCCCAAATGTCCTTTAGGACGCGAAAACCGGGTGCTGCGCATCCAGCGGACCTGATGCTTCAAGGAATCGAGCGCGGAGCGGTGAAGGACAATGTGGTCCACGGCATAGTCGGAGAGCACAACTTTGTGTCCGGCAGCGGCCACCAGGTTGCCCAGCAGATAATCGTCGGCACAGTAGTCCGCAAAAGCCCCAAAACCGCCTACCGCCTCGACGCACTTCTTACGCGTGACCATGGTCGGCCCCAGGGCAAACTTCATCCCTTCCAGCATTTCAGCCACCAGCACGCCTGAGGTCATTTCGACTGACATTCCCAACGCTTCCAGCCGCGACCAAAAGCCCCCTGCCGGCATGCCGCGATAGACGCAGGTGACCAGTCCGACCTTCTCATCTTCGAGCGGCGCTACCACCTTGCCCAGGTAATTGCCGGTGACGTGGACATCGCTGTCGCTGATCACAATCACTTCGTGCTCGGCGATTTCGACCATTTTGGAAAGCGAGTAGACCTTGGCGTTGGTCCACTTGGGCTCTCCGCAGGTAAGGATCTTCACTTTTGTCGCCGGGTACTTTGCCGACAATCTTTCCACCAGCTGCAGGGCCGGGTCGTCCGCATAGCGGGCGCAAAAGATAAGTTCATAAACGGGGTATTGCTGCTGAAAAAAGCTTTCCAGGTTCTCTTCAAGGCGCGGCTCCATGCCGTGGACCGGCTTGAGAACACTGATCGGCGGAGAGAATGATTGCCGTGAAACCGTATGTTTCTGCGCGAGGCGCCTGCGCAATATCGCGACCGCGACCAGGGACAGGTAAACCGATGAGCTTAGAGTGCCCAGAAGAGCGATCACCAGGAGGAGGTTTGCTATCATCGTCGGATTCTCTTTCCAGTTAATCCATCACACTCAACCCACTGCCGCCAGAAAAGTTTCGCAGTCGGCCTTAGCGCGTTATTCCTGGCCGCGCTCTCCGTAGTATTATGGAGCATCCCCTGTTTTCGTCTTGTCGGGACGTGGCTCAGCCTGGTAGAGCACTCGCTTGGGGTGCGAGGGGTCGGCAGTTCAAATCTGCCCGTCCCGACCATTCTTTTAAACTAATCTCCTCAGACGTAATTCCTCCCATAAAAGTCTCATTGAGACGTTACCGCTGTAATCCCCGGGCCCAATGGACCGTTTGATATGGCGTGGCCATTCGGGATCATCGCCGGGTGGAGAGCATCCCCAGGATCTCCTTTAGCTGCTGGCGGACTTCGCGCAGCCCTTCCCTGGATTCGGAGGCGAACGGCAGCGCGGCTTGGGATCGGAGATGCCTGGTCTCGGACTTCAGAAACTGACGGGCGCCGGCAATGGTGTACCCTTCGTCATACAGCAGCCTGCGTATCTGCACCACATTCTCAACATCTCTTCTCCGATACAGACGCTGGCCTGTACTGCTCTTTCTGGGCCGGAGCTGAGGGAATTCGCTCTCCCAAAATCTCAAGACATAAGCGGGAATATTACATAACTCCGAGACCTCTCCAATGCGGAAATAGAGCTTCCCCGGAATGACGATCTCTGTCGTCCTGCGATTCGTCCGTTTGTGCCCTGACTTCATGAAGTTTCTGCCACTATGCGGATACTAAGTTGACTGCGGTTCATGGGTCAATTGTTTCGCACAATAAAAACGGCCCCGGCATTCAGGGGCCAAAAAAGAAGTTGGGCTGTGAATGGACTTACTTCTTTTTTTTCGTGGCTTTCTTTGCTGCGGCCTTTTTCTTCATTGGCATTTGGGTGGTTCCTCCTTTTTAGAACTTTCTCCCTTAGAAAGTTGCTGTTTTGGTGCCGCAATTGATAGTGCAGCACCACTTCACTGCACTACATATTGGGGGCATGTAGCATCGCTTGTCAATCATTTTTTCTGTAAGTTGTTGTTTTTCTGATGCCTCCACTGAAATTCGCGTTTTGAGTTTCGCGCGATTGGGAATCAGTGCGAAGAAGAAATTTTTCAGTCGTCCCTTCTCCGGGACTCTGGCGTGATGCAATTAATTGTTCCCGGCAGTTCCCTGCCCGGCTAAATTCAGCCGCGCCTGCGGCGCTCGCGCAAAGGGTGGCCATGAAGAGGAGACTTTTCAGACCTGATAAACTAAATAGTTTGTCTGCCAGGATCGATCTGCGCTGAAAGGCGAAGCAAAGGGTTTTCGAATGTCTGAGACAATGGTCGCGGTGGTCAAGCCCGGCCCCCAGGCGGGAGCTGAAATTCGCGAGGTTCCCAAGCCGCAAATTGGACCGAATGACGTATTGGTCAAGGTAAAAGTCGCCTCCGTATGCGGGACCGACCTGCACATCTATAACTGGGACCAATGGGCGCAGAACCGGATCCATCCTCCTCTGGTACCGGGCCACGAGTTTTGCGGGAATGTGGTCGCCGTAGGACGTGAAGTGACTACGGTAAAAGAGGGCGACTTTGTCTCCGCAGAGATGCATGTGAATTGCGGCAAGTGTTTCCAGTGCCGCACCGGCCAGGCGCATATTTGCCAGTTTGTAAAGATCATCGGCGTAGATGCCGATGGAGCATTCGCCGAATATGTGCGCATTCCGGAATCGAACATCTGGAAGCTAGACCCTGCGATCCCTGCGGATTACGCCTCGATTCTCGACCCCCTGGGCAACGCCGTGCACACCGTCCTGGCCGGAGAAATTGCCGCCTGCTCAGTCGCCATTGTCGGATGTGGACCGATTGGGTTATTCAGCATCGCCGTCTGCCGGGCAGTGGGCGCCACGCAAATCTTTGCTCTTGAAGTCAATCAGCACCGGCGCAAAATAGCCCAACAGATGAAGGCCGATTATGTGCTCGATCCTTCCACGGAAGACGTGATGGGCATCGTGATGGAGGCGACCGGTGGCATTGGAGTCGACGTGGTGCTGGAGATGTCCGGCAAGACCCCGGGCATTCGCGCCGGATTCAACATCCTGCGCCTCGGCGGGCGCGTCTCCCTGCTTGGCATCCCGTCGAAGCCGGTGGAACTCGACTTTGCCGACGATCTTATTTTCAAAGGCGCGACAGTGCAGGGCATCAATGGACGCCTGATGTATAAGACCTGGTACCAGATGCAGGCGCTGCTCAAGGCCGGCAAGCTGGACCTCGATCCGGCGATCACCGATCGCATCTCGATCAAAGATTTCAGCAAAGGCATGGACCGGCTGCGAACCGGCGAAGCCAGCAAGGTGCTGATGTATCTGAACGGAATTCCCAAGCAGTAACCGGCGGGACCGCAGCCGTCTCGGTTTGTGGAACTGAGCTGTCCAGCCGGGCGTTGCCGGAGCGAATGATTTTCAGGAGTAAGTTATGACCACGACCGCAACCCGTCCGCAACTCGCCTATCTTGGCCAGCAGATTCAGGAGTTGAAGCAGAAGGGCACGTTCTTCAAGCTGCGAGTGCTAGAAGACGAGCAGGGGCCGGTCTGCACCTACGACGGCAAGAAGGTCATCAATATCGCCTCCAACAATTACCTGGGACTCACCACGCATCCCAAGCTGCGCGAGGCGGCGCTGGAGGCGACCCGCAAGTATGGTGTCGGCTCAGGCGCGGTGCGCACGGTTGCCGGCACCATGCGCATCCACATGGAGCTGGAAGAAAAGATTGCGCGCTTCAAGAATGTGGAGGCCTGCGTCGTCTTCCAGTCAGGCTTCGCCGCCAATGCGGGCACGGTTTCGGCGATCCTGGGCAAGGAAGATTTCATCATCTCCGACGAACTGAACCATGCCTCTATCATCGATGGCGCGCGGCTTTCACGCGCCAAGATCCTGGTCTTTCGCCACAAAGATATCGCCCACGCCGAAGAGCAGCTCGCTTCCGTAAAAGACCAGCCGGGGAAAAAGATCCTCATCACCGACGGGGTTTTTTCGATGGATGGAGACATCGGCCCGCTGCCGGCATTGTGCGATCTGGCGGAAAAATACGGCGCCATTATGATGGTCGACGACGCCCATGCTTCCGGCGTGCTGGGACGCAACGGGCGCGGCACCATCGACCACTTCAACGTCCATGGACGCGTCGACGTGCAGGTTGGCACCTTGTCCAAAGCGATTGGCGCGCTCGGGGGATACGTCTGCGGTTCGCGCGATCTGATCGAGTTCCTCTATCATCGCGCCCGGCCATTCCTCTTCTCGACCTCGCATCCGCCGTCAGTTGCGGCCACCTGCATTGCGGCCTTCGATGTGCTCGAGCAGGAGCCGGAGCTGATTGAAAAGTTGTGGGAGAATACGCGCTACTTCAAGAAAGAACTTGGCACGCTTGGCTTCAACATCGGCGGAGTCAACACTCCCGTGAGCGAGACGCCGATCACGCCAGTGATCGTCGGTGAAGGGCGGCTGGCGATGGAATTCTCGCGAGAGCTCTTCCGTGAAGGAGTAATGGCCACCGGCATCGCCTTTCCCACGGTGGCGGAAGGCAAGGCGCGCATCCGCACCATCATGACCGCGACCCATACACGCGAACAGCTTGACCAGGCGCTCGACACGTTAAAGAAAGTCGGCAAGCGGCTGGGGATCATTCAATAGCGCGTTGCCAATCAACGTTGGCGGAAGACGATGCGTCCACCCACTACGGTAGCGCGGACACGTCCGAAGAACCTGCGGCCCAGGAATGGCGAGTTTTTCGAGCGTGACTTCGATTCTTCGGCGGTGAAGACCCACTCTTCATCGGGATCGAAGATCACAAGATCGGCATGAGAGCCTTTGGAGAGGGCGCCGCGTCCTGCCAGATTCAATAGCTGCGCCGGCCGCGCGCTCAGCAGCGCGATGGTCTTGCCCAGATCACGGTTGGTGTGATCGAGCACCACCGGCAACGCCGTTTCCAGTCCGGTGACCCCAAAGGGCGCGCGATCGAACTCCACCTGTTTTTCATGGAGCGCATGCGGGGCGTGGTCGGTAGCGACGCAGTCCACGCTGCCATCGAGCAGGCCGCGACGCAGCGCGTTGCGATCACCCACCGAGCGCAGCGGCGGGTTCATCTTCCAATTACTGTCGTAGCTGGAGACGGCCTCATCGGTAAATTCCAGATGATGCGGCGTGACCTCGCAGGTCACGGTGAGCCCTTCGCGTTTGGCGCGGCGCACGGCTTCCAGCGCGGCGCTGGTGGAAAGATGCGCGACGTGCAGATGCGCCCCCGTCTCCCTTACCAGTTCGATATCGCGCTCCACCAGTCCGGATTCCGCCTCCACCGGCATTCCCCGTAAGCCAAGGCGAAACGACACCGGCCCCAAATTCATGGAGCAGCCTTGCGTAAGGCGCGTATCTTCGGCGTGCTGTATCACCGGCAGGCGGACGCGACGCGCTACATTCAGGGCGGCACGCATGACCGCATCTTCGAGGACCGGTTTGCCGTCATCAGTGACCGCGACCGCCCCCGCTTCCTTGAGCTTGCGAAAGTCCGTAAGCTGCTCGCCCTTGCTGCCGACGGTCGCCGCCGCAATCGGGAAGACGTTCACCACCGCCCCGCGCTCCGGCATCTGCATCCATTGCGTGATCTCGACCGAATCGTTGATCGGAGAGGTGTTGGGCATGGCGCAAACCGACGTAAATCCTCCGGCGGCAGCGGCGGCGGTACCGGTCGCAATGGTCTCCTTGTGCTGCTGTCCTGGCTCGCGCAGATGCACATGGATGTCGATGAAGCCGGGGGCGACGATCAGGCCGCGGGCATCGAGCGCCTCGCAATTGGGAAGGTTGATCTCTCCGCCTTTGCCCAGAGCGGCAATGCGTCCATCTTCGATCAATACATCCATTTGCGCGTTGATATGGCTGGCAGGATCGATCACCCGACCGCCTCGGATGAGGAGTGCGCGTTGCGATTTCTTTTCTCTGGCCAAACTTGCTCCAATTTGCGGAGAACACGCTGCATCCAGGCTGCCCGGCTTGCGACGCATCTCCCGCTTGCTGTTAATCGTCCTTCAAGGCCCTGAGCAGCGCCGCCATACGCACCGAGACGCCATTCCTTACCTGGTTTTGGATCACCGCGCGCGGGCTGTCGGCCACCTCGCTTACGATCTCCATCCCGCGAATCATCGGTCCGGGGTGCATCACGATGGCGTCCGGATGCGCCAGCTTCAGCCGCTCGACCGTAAGCTGATAATTGCGGATGTATTCGTCGACGTTGAGCTGCAAGCCCTCCAGGCGCTCTTTCTGCACGCGCAGCAGCATGATGACATCAGCATCGCGCAAGGCCACCTCAAAATCGCGGACCTCCTGCACGCCCGGCGCCAGCGTCGAAGCCAGCTCCGGCAGCAGTGGCTCGGGGCCACAAAGTGTGACCCTTGCTCCCATCTTGGTAAGCAGGTGGGTGTTGGAGCGGGCCACCCGGCTATGCAGGATGTCCCCGACGATCAGCACCTTGAGTCCCTGCAAGCTCTTCTTGCGCTCCAGCATGGTGTACGCATCGAGCAGCGCCTGGGTGGGATGCTCGTGCATCCCGTCCCCTGCGTTAATGATGGGGACTTGCAGATGCCGGGCAAGAATATGCGGCGCGCCCGAACTCGGGTGCCGCATCACGATGCAATCGGAGCCATGCGCCTGCAACGTGTATCCGGTGTCGATGAGGGACTCGCCCTTCTCGATGCTGGAGGCGGTCGCGGTAACCACTGACGTAGTTGCACCCAGGGCCTTGGCGGCAAATTCAAAGGAAACACGCGTCCGGGTGCTGGACTCGTAAAACAGCAGCGCCACCCTTTTGTAAGGCACTTCTGAACTCAAGCTCTCGCGCGAGCGGCTGTCGAGCTTGCGGGTGAGCGCCAGAATCTGTTCGATCTCTGCGCGGTCCAGCGATTCAATATCGATCAGCGAGCGGCGGGCCAGCGACGCGTCCGGCGCTGTATTTTCCGAGATCTTCGGTTGCGAAATAGGCTTGGCGCGCACCGCAGTGCGCACACTTTTGCGCCGGGAGAGAGTGGCTTTGCTTTTCATCTGGGAGTGAGCTACGCGAAAACCTTCTCCATCAGCAGCACCTGCTCGCTGGGATCGGTCTCCTGCAGCTTCACTTCAATAATTTCGTTGGCAGTGGTCTGGATCGTCCTGCCGATGAAGGCCGCTTCGATCGGCAGCTCGCGGTGTCCGCGATCGATAAGGACGCAGAGCTGGACGCGCGCGGGACGCCCATGATCGAAGAGCGCATCGAGGGCTGCGCGGGTGGTGCGCCCGGTATAGAGCACATCGTCCACCAGGATCACGTCCTTTCCGTTCACGTCAAATTCCAGCTTGCCCGGATTGACGATCGGCTTTGGCCCTGTGGTGGACAGATCGTCGCGATACAGGTTGATATCGAGGGTGCCAACCTCCACCGGGTTCTTCTCGATTTTGCCGATCAAACTGGCCAGGCGTTGCGCCAGCGGAACGCCGCGGCGCTTGATCCCGATCAGGCCAAGATTTTCCACCCCGTTATTCTTTTCCACGATTTCATGCGCCAGCCGCACCAGCGTACGCTCAATCTCGGAGGCGGACATCAATCGCGCCTTCTCCCGCAGTTGGACCTTTTGCTGCTCTGTTTGTGTGCTCATGATCAAGAAATTATCCGCTGCTGAATCATACGGTCTGTGCGCGGGCACTGGCAAGAAGCTTGGATTCTTCTATGTCGCCCCCCCCGCTCCTCAAGCAATGCCTAATCCAAATCCCTCCCCCCAGCTATGGACTTTGGTTCACGAACGCCGCTTGCGGCTCAGGGACGCTCCCATGACTCCGCCCAGGGTGGAGAGGAGAAGATATGCGACCAGGAAGACCAGCATCGTGAAAATCACTAAAAGCGCCAGCCCCTGCGGCGTCTGGAGCCACTGCATCATACGCTCTACGTTCGGATCGGGGTTTCGCGCCGCCGCCTGCTCCACGGTGGAGCGCATAAGCTCCCGGAATTGCGCTCCCTTGTGCAGTACAAAGGTCTCAAAGGCGATGAGAGCGGAGACGATCACAGAGAAGAAGGCGAAGCCCAAAAGACCAGTCACTGCACCCAGCTTCGCTCCGTCAGAATATGAGATTGCGCCGGCAAAGCTCCGGCGCAGGTAGAGCCTCACGGCGAGCCATCCACCCACCAGCATCCAGATTGGGAACAGGCTGGGCACAACGGTGGTCATAATGCCCATCCCCACCCCTGCCTTGGCCGCAGCCGGCAAGGCGTAGCCATAATTCAAGCGGGTAGGATCAAAATAGGTAGAGGGAGGTGGCGTGGGCTGTTGCACCGATGGGGAAGAAGAGCTGGATAAAGACGGCTCCTGCGGGACTATGGCGCTGACCCTGATCTGGGGAGCGCCGCATTGGCTACAGAATGGCGCCTCCTCGGCAATTGCGGCCCCGCAGCGATGGCAGACATTTTCCACTACTTTGAAGGTATCGCAGTGGCGAACCCCTCTGCAACTTACCTGCCGATCCGTGCTTCCGTCCCGACCGAATCGCCGGAAGCCCAGTGTTTGTGGGCCTTGCGCAAAATTATTTATTCGAACGTGCGGCGCAAATATAAGTTTTCCCCATAATTGTGGAAAAGCTTGTGGATTTTATAGGTACTAAAGATTGATCTTCCATAATTTCAGTGATTTACACACATTGCATGAAAGATGTGGCATAAGGTAAAGACATAAAAATAAAGGAATTACAAGAGATTTCACGTAATGATGCAAGGCGCGGGCCATTAAACCGCTCATAGCCGCATAAATAGGCACTTTTGCACAGCTCCAAAAACGCGGATAGCGAATTTACCGCGATTTCAGCGGGTATTCCATGGCATCTGCGGCCAGTAACGCACCAGAAGGAAGACGAGGACCACGGCTGCAAGCAGCAGCAATCCCAGGGTTTGATGGCGAAAGGGCCGCACCGTTAGCGCAAGTCGTTGGTTTCGGGGTTGTAGTAGAAGCGGAAGCGCAAGGCCAGATATTCTCCTCGGAACTCCGCTGGGAGCGGGGGAAAGGGGTTGGAGGCGGTGATACCCCCGAGGGCGGCGCGATCCAGGGAAACATCGCCGGAAGGCCCGGAGATTTTCAGCCCCATCACCGATCCATTCTTTGCGATGGCAAACTCGATAGATACCTTACCTTTCTTCAAGAGCGGCGGCCGCGCCTCTTCCGGGATAAGGTTATACCAGTTGATCCGGACATCGTGCAGCACGCGTTGCAGATACGGCCCAAAATCGACCCCCATGGTGTCGCTAAGAATATCCATCGCGCTTTGGACGGTGGAGTTGGACCGAGGCTGGTTCATGCCGTACTCTCCGCCCCCTCCGGTGGTGCGGGCGGCGGCGGTAGCGCGCGCAGCCTGCTGAATCACGGAGCCCGCCGACATGGCGGAGCGGAAGACATCGGGATTGGGGTTGGGCTTAGGAGGCTCCAGCCTGGCGCTCAAAGCCGGATCTGGCTTCTGCTGCGGAGGAGTAGCTTGCTGTTGCCCCTGTTGCGGAGCCTGTTGCGGGGCAGCCGAAGCGGATTGAGCTGGAGGGGCCTGCTGCGCCTTCGGAGCTGGGGCCCCGGCCCTGCGGGCATCGAGCAATTTCTGTAAAAGACGTCGATCGGGCAGCGGCTGGCGGGAAGTGGCGATGCGATTTTTATCCGAAAGAATGTCGGTCTTAGGCGTGGGCACATGCTTCTGGAGATCGGGGGGCATGTCCAGGAAAGTCATATCCCGGTTCTTGAGCTGGTCGGCTTGGGAGAGCAACACTACATTGTCGCTGTGGGGAAAGATCTTGGGGGCGAGCAGAATCGTCATTACCACCAGCATGTGAATGATGATGGAGATCCAGACCGCTTCCCTCCACCGGGACCGGTTGCGATCGTCTTCGAGTTCGCCCAGCAGAAAGTGCAGCTCGTGGACGTCGGGTCCTGGCTGGTTGTTTACTTTTTGCTGCTCTTCTTCAGAGCTGGGAGTTGGAGGGGCCTCACTGGTCAACATTCACTCATTCTTCCCTGTTGGGTCCGCACTCATAGAGCGACAACACCCTATCGCTATCCTGGTGTTATTCTCTCATTCCTGCACGCAAATCGCACTCAGGTTCTGCCCCTAGTTAGACGTAGATATAGGCTGAAAAGTCGCGGGCGAAGCCCTTTATGAATGGAATGCGGGCAATCAAAGCCCTTTTAAGGCAGATAGATTGGCCCGCCGGTGATGCTGGGCGATGGCAGCATTAATTTGTAGCGCAAGGGCCAGGGCCGCTCTTCCATCGGCAACGGAAACAATGGGCTTGCCGCGCTGGGTAACTGCCTGCAAAAATGCCTGCAATTCAGCCTTTAACGGCTCTCCAGGCTCGATCTGAGGCTTTTGCAGTTGAATGCCAGGGACTGGACCGGCGCCAGGCGGCGGAGTTTCGCCCCGCATCAGCGCCTGTGCGGCGCGCTCGTCCACGGAAATGGCGATTATGTCCTGCCGGGCATAGTCGATGGAGATGTATTGATGCGGCTGGAAGAAGCGCAGCTTGCGCACCTTCTCCGTGCTCACCCGGCTGGCGGTAAAGTTGGCAACGCAGCCCGACTCAAACTCTACCCTCACATTGGCAATGTCCGCCTTGGGGCTGAGCACGGGCAGCCCGACCGCGCGTATCTCAGTGACCGCCGAGCGCACGAAAGAGAGGACCACGTCTAAATCATGGATCATCAGGTCCAGGACCACATCCACATCCAAAGAGCGCGGGGTAAAGACGCTCAGGCGATGGACTTCAAAAAACATCGGCTGGTTCAGCAAAGGGATGGAGGCGCGCACCGCCGGATTGAAGCGCTCCAAATGCCCAACCTGGACGATGCGTCCAGTCTTCTGCGCCAGGGCGGCAATTTCATCGGCCTCCTCAAGAGACGATGCAAGAGGCTTCTCGATAAGAACGTCGATGCCGGATTCCATCAATGTGCGCGCTACTGCCAGATGATGCATCGTAGGGACCGCCACCGACGCGGCTTCCGCCTTTCCGGCAAGCTCCTCCGGCGATTGGAAGGCTTTGGTTGCGAACTCACGGGCCACTGCCTGGGCGCGGGCAAAATCGGCATCCACCACCCCGGACAGTTCGATCGTCTCTCCCGCAGCCTGCATCTGCTGATAAACGCGGGCATGATTGCGCCCAAAGGCGCCGGCGCCCACCACGGCTACCCGGATTCTATTTGGCAAAATCAAACTCCCAAGACCGCCTGCTCTCCGGAATCGATTGCGATTCCCGCGGCATCGGCGGCGGTGATGATTTTATCTCCATCCAGCAGCAGGCATTTGCCGGCATCGACTGCAAGACAGGTCGCCCCTGCCGCGCGCATCGATTCGATGGTCCTCAAGCCGATCACGGGCACATCAAAGCGCATGTCCTGGCTGGGCTTTGCGACCTTTACCACGGTAAGCGCGCTGCTCAATAATGTTTCTTCCGTCGTTCCGGCTGTATCCTGCTGGCGCAGGCTGCGCATAATCTCGCCCGCGCGCAGCACGGTCGCATCGGTGCCCTCCATGGCTTCCACAGCGACGCAGGCGGACTCGGCAATCACCACCGTCTGCCCAATGTCATACTGCGCAAGATGCCGCGCTACCTCGCGTCCATAGCGTATATTGACCAGCTCTTTGTCGTTGGGGGCGCGTCTGGTGAGCACTCCGGGACGGGCCAGCAGGGGCTCAAGATACGAGGTGGAGCTGAGCAGGGTGATGCCTTCGTCGGCCAGGACTTTGGCGACCGCGCCAATCAGGGCATCGGTGTTGCGAGTCCGCAGGGAGAGCAACAATTTGGCCAGCCGCCAGTCGGGACGGATGCTGGAAAAAATCTGCTTGTGCTTGACCTGTCCGGCCATAATGGCGCGGCTTACACCTTCGCGCTGGAAGGTCTCGATCAGCTTGGACAGCTCGCCCAGAGAAAACCAATGGACCCGCAAGCCCTGATCGCGCGCTGCGCGGGCATCCATCTCGCCCGAGGTCTCTTCCTTCAACGCAGCCACAACCACCTCCTCGCCCTGCGCGCGCGCCGCGTCAAGGACGAGAAAGGGAAAGGTACCGTTCCCGGCAATTAAGCCCAGTGGCATAGTCAGATATCAGCTATCAGATGGCAGCTGGCAGGTATATCAGCCGACAGCTTTGTCATTCCGAGCGAGCATAGCCGGGTCCCCAGCAGCCTCATCGCTGGGGACCCGGAGCGAGAGAGGAATCCCTACCTTCTCGAACCACTCTCGGCTTAGGTCCTTCCACGTTGGATTCATGCTCTCGATCGGTGCGACTTTCTTGTCCCGTCTCCAGCTCTTGATCTGCTTTTCACGATGTATCGCATTGTAAGCGTAACGAAAACCTTCAAAGTAGATAGGCCTGCTTACCCCATATTTTTTAGTAAAACCTTCGACCATTGCGCTCTTATGCTGACGAGTCCTGCGCAACAAATTGTTGGTCATGCCGACGTACAGCGTGCCAGAATTACTGGCCAGTATGTAGACGTAGTAAAGTCGCTCTCTCATAAGTTCCACAGAGGGAAAAGGGAATGACAATTCTTACGTGAGCTGCTATCTCATAGCTGACAACTGACAGCTCCCAGGGATTCCTTCTCGCTGCGCTCGCTCATCCTGACATCTGCTACCTGCCAGCTGCCATCTACTTAATCACTCCCCGCTCCGAGCTTTCGATGAAACGCACCAGCATGGCGACATCGTCGCCCATCTCCGGTTCGGACTTGAGTTTCTCCAGCGCCTGCGAGGTGTTCATTTTGGAGTTGAGCAGAAGCCGGTAGGCGCGCTGGATCTTCCGGATGCGCTCTTCCGAAAAGCCCCGGCGCTGAAGTCCGATAGCGTTCAGGCCATAGGCATGCACCTCGCGGGCGGCGCTGGTCTTGGAGAACGGCAGTACGTCCTGGGTGATGGTCGTCCCGCCGCCGATGTAGGCATGCGCGCCGATGCGCACGAACTGATGCACCGGGCAGAGCGCGCCGACGGTGGCATGGTCTTCCACCGTCACATGTCCGGCCAGGGTTGCGGCGTTGGCCATGATGACGTGGCTGCCAATCTGGCAGTCGTGCGCGATATGCGTGTAGGCCATCACCAGGCAGTGGCTGCCGATGCGGGTCACACCTCCGCCGCCGGGGGTGCCGCGATGGACGGTGACGCACTCGCGAAAGGTGTTGTTGTCGCCGATCTCTAAATGCGTAGCTTCGCCTTTGAACTTCAGGTCCTGGGGCTCGAGTCCGAGGGTGGTGAAGGGAAAAACGCGGTTTTTGTTGCCCATGCGCATTGGCCCGCCGAGCGCCACATGGGAGACAAGCTCACAATCCTCGCCCAGCACTACATCGGCGCCGATCACGCAAAAAGGGCCGATCCTGCAGGAGCCAGGCACCTGCGCGCCGGGATCTACGATGGCCGTGGGATGGATCACGCCTCGGGCCTGTTGACGAGCTGGCAGGTCACCAGGGCCTCACAAGCGAGTTTGTCTCCGACGTATACCTGGCCCTGCATTTTGACGGCATTGCTTCGCCATACGATGACCTCAACCTCAATGCGGAGCTGATCTCCGGGCGTGACCGGCTTGCGGAACTTTGCCTTCTCGATTCCAGTGAAGACCATCAGCTTGCCGTGGCGGTCAGGGACTTCGGTCAGCAAGAGCGCGCCGCCGGCCTGGGCAATGGCTTCCACCATCAGCACACCCGGCATGATCGGATAGCCGGGGAAATGTCCCATAAAGTAGGGCTCGTTGGCGCTTACGTTCTTGAGCGCGACAATGCGCTTCTTGCGCTCGATCTCGATCACGCGATCGATCAGCAGAAAAGGATACCGGTGCGGAAGAATGGCCTGGATCTCGGTAATGTCCAGGGTATTCTTCTGTGGTGTATTCTCTTCCGGTATGTTCGCCATGGCGGTAGGTTTTTCTTCAGTCATGCTGTCAGACACACAAACGCGAAATTATAGTTCTGGTAAGGGTGAATCTCCTAATTCTACCGTGGCATCTGCCGGTAAACTTTCCATATAGGACATGGTGGCAAATTCGATCACAGTTGAAGCTGTCCAGGGCCAGCAGGCTGCGATGCTTGACGAGCTTCGGGAGATCGTCGAACTGGAATCTCCCAGCAGCGACAAAGACTCCGTCGACCGGCTGGGCAAGGTGCTTGCACGCAAGTTTGAGGCCTTCGGCGGACGGGTGCGCTTCCATGCCACAGAAAAGTTTGGCAACCATCTTCAGGCCGATTTCGCCGGCGCCCATGGCCGAAAGCCGGTTCTGCTGCTCGGACACATCGATACGGTTTGGGAAGCGGGCACGCTCTGCAGAATGCCCTTCCGTATCGCTGAAGGCCGCGTCTGGGGACCGGGAGTGCTGGACATGAAGGCAGGAATCGTAATGGCAGCTTATGCGATTCGCCTGCTGCAGAAGAGCTATGGCAAGCTGCCGCGTCCGGTCACTCTATTGCTCAATACCGACGAGGAGGTAGGCAGCGAGTCCTCCCGTCCCCTCACCGAAAGATTGGCCGGTGAGAGCGCAGCGGTATTGGTGCTGGAACCGGCCCAGGGGCTCGGCGGAGCGTTGAAGACCGCGCGCAAGGGAGTCGGCGACTACCACCTGAAGATCACCGGCAAGGCAGCGCATGCAGGTGTGGATTTTCCGAGCGGCGTGAGCGCCATCCGCGAGCTTGCCCGGCAGATTGAGAAGATCTCCGGATTTACCGACCTGCAACGCGGGCTCACGGTGAATGTGGGCGTGGTGCGGGGCGGGACCCGCGGCAATGTAGTTCCGGCGGAGGCCGAAGCCGAAATCGACATTCGGGTGGAGAGAATGGACGATGCAGCCGAACTCGACCGCAGGTTTCGCGAGCTGCGTCCGATCGATCCTGAATGCAGCTTGGAGGTCAGCGGCGGCCTCAACCGTCCTCCTATGGAGCGGACGCCGCGCATTGCCGCGCTCTTCCAGCGGACGCAGGGATACGCGAAAGAGCTTGGATTTTCCATCCAGGAGAAGAGCACCGGCGGGGGATCGGATGGAAATTTTACCGCAGCGCTGGGCATTCCGACCCTCGACGGGCTGGGGGCGGTGGGGGAAGGCGCCCACGCCCTGCATGAGTCCATTTTGCTGGAGCAGATTGCGCCGCGTACTGCGCTCCTGGCCCGGCTGATTGCGGGAATTTAGCCGCTGCCTTTCCGGACCTCCAGGAACCCTTTGAGCATTGCGAGAAGCAATCTTGCTTTGACCGATGGGGCCGCAGGGCCTATCATCAGAGTACGCAATCATTTATGGAGGCGTTGTGATCGGAAAACTTGGCCTGCCTGAGCTGCTGCTTATTTTGGCCATTGCTCTGCTCATCTTCGGTCCCAGCAAGCTGGCCGACCTTGGCAAAGGGCTTGGCGAAGGCATTCGCAACTTTAAAGGCTCGATGAAAGAAGGTGAGAACGATCCCAATAAGAAGTAGGGTTGGGTAAGTCTCTTCCTTAGCTGTTCTTGATGTTGAGCAGGTGCGGAGCATGTTCCTTCAGCATCCTGTTCACCAGTGAAACAGGCAATCCCACGACATTGAAATAGCAGCCCTGGATACGCGGAATCCAGCGGGAGGCAATTCCCTGGATGGCGTACGCCCCTGCCTTATCGAGCGGCTCCCCGGTACGGACGTAGCTTTCGATTTCATCTTCCGCCAGCTCCTCAAAAGTCACTTCCGTCGTCTCTACGGCGACAAAGGACCGCCATGGCTGCGCGGGCAATTGCTGCACCAGCAGACAGACGCCGGTAATCACCTGGTGATTTTTTCCCGAAAGCAGACGCAACATGCGTTTCGCATCCTCCCTATCGCGAGGTTTCTCCAGCATCGCTCCCTCAACCAATACTGTGGTGTCCGCGCCCAAAACCACGAACGAATCCCTCTCTCTTTTCAACTCTGCGCCAACTGCCTCCGCTTTTTCCTGGGCAAGCCGTTGCACGTATTGCTCTGCAGGCTCGCCCGGCCGCGGCTCCTCATGAACATTTGCCGGACGCACCGCAAACGAGAATCCCGCATTGCGCAGCAACTCCTGGCGGCGCGGAGAGGCGGAGGCGAGTATCAACATGACTTCCTCTGCAAGCGAAAGAATTCAGGCTGCACGATATTGTTCATCTCCTCGAACGGATTAAGTCGCATAAAGCCTGAATGTTAGAATAGCTCTTACGTCCTCTCTGCGCTTCCCATGCTGCTTCCATCCGTAGAGGCGGCGATTTGACTGCGCCCACAGGACAGAGAGGCCGCACCCAGGCATGGACCGCGAACACATCAGAAATTTTGCCATCATTGCCCACATCGACCATGGCAAGTCGACGCTCTCCGATCGCCTGCTGGAATTGACCGGTTCGGTCACCGCCCGGGAGATGCAGGCCCAGGTGCTGGACGCGATGGACCTGGAGCGGGAGCGCGGCATCACCATCAAGGCCCACTCGGTGCGCATGGTGTACAAGGCGCAAGACGGAGAGACCTATCAGCTCAACCTGATCGATACCCCCGGACACGTCGATTTCTCCTATGAGGTCTCTCGCTCGCTGGCCTCGTGTGAAGGCGCGCTTCTGATCGTGGACGCCTCCCAGGGGGTCGAGGCCCAGACCCTCGCCAATGCCTATGTCGCTATCCATAACGGGCTGGAAATCATTCCGGTCATCAACAAGATCGATCTGCCCAGCGCCGATATTCCGCGCACCAAGGAGATGATCGAGAATGCCGTCGGTCTCGATGCCTCCGGCGCCCTGCTGGTCAGCGCCAAGACCGGGCAAGGCGTCCCCGACGTGCTGGAAGCGGTAGTAAAACGGCTGCCTCCGCCCAAAGGCTCGCCTGACGATCCATTGCAGGCGCTGATCTTCGATTCGTGGTTCGATCCTTATCGGGGGGTAATCGTGCTCGCCAGGATCATCGCCGGCACCGTCCGCAAGGGGATGAAAATCCGCCTGTGGTCCAACGGCAACGTCTTTCCGCTGGAGTCGCTGGGGGTGCTCACTCCCAAGCCGATTGAGATTAACCAGCTGGTCGCCGGAGAAGTAGGTTTCCTGATCGCCAATATCAAGAACGTTGCCGATACGAAAATCGGCGACACCATTACCGACGACGACCGTCCCGCCGCAGCTCCGCTGCCCGGCTTCGAGGAGATCAAGTCCATGGTCTTCGCCGGGCTCTACACCGTGGACGCGCACGAGCACACCGCCTTGCGCGAAGCGCTGGAAAAATTGCGGCTGAACGACTCTTCGTTTTTTTTCGAGCCGGAGAGTTCGGCGGCGCTGGGCTTCGGCTTCCGCTGCGGCTTTCTCGGGCTGCTGCACATGGAGATCATCCAGGAACGGCTGGAGCGGGAATTCAACCTTGACCTGATCACGACCGCGCCCAGCGTGCGCTACCAGATCACTAAGACCGACGGCTCCATCGTCGAAGTCGATAATCCGTCGCGCTGGCCCGATTCCACCGTGATCGAGAAGATCGAGGAGCCGATCATCACTGCGACCATCCTGACGACGGAAGAATATGTGGGCGGGATACTCAAGCTGGTGGAGGAGAAGCGCGGGCGGCAGAAAAATTTCGAATACGTAAGCTCCGCGCGCGTGATGCTGACCTATGAGCTGCCGCTGAACGAAATCGTGCTCGACTTTTACGACAAGCTGAAGACGGTCTCCCGCGGCTATGCCTCGCTCGATTATCACCTCTCGGGCGCATGGGAGTCTCCTATGGTCAAGCTCGATATTCTGGTTGCCGGCGAGCCGGTGGACGCGCTCTCCATCATCGTGCACAAGGATTTTGCTTACGACCGCGGACGCGCCTTGGTTTCGAAAATGCGCGAACTTATTCCCCGGCAGATGTTCGAAGTGGCCATCCAGGCAAGCATTGGCTCCAAGATCATCGCCCGCGAGACGGTTACCGCGATCCGCAAGAACGTGCTCGCCAAGTGCTATGGCGGCGACATCACCCGCAAACGCAAGCTTCTCGAGAAACAAAAGGAAGGCAAGAAGCGCCTGAAGCGTATTGGGCGCGTGGACATTCCGCAGGAGGCCTTCCTGGCAGTGCTCAAGGTTGGCGAGTAAGACGGTGGCCGATTCTGGAGGAACAGTTGAGTGTTACCTGGGGGTCACGGAAAGCTGCATCGGGCCGCGGTCCTTTGCTGGTGGTAATTCTGGGGCCGACCGCCAGCGGAAAGACCGCGCTTTCGCTCTGCCTTGCCGAGCGGCTGCGTGGCGAAATCGTAAGCTGCGATTCGGTTGCCGTCTATCGGGAATTTGAAATCGGCACAGCCAAGCCCAGCCGAGAAGAACGCTTCCGAGTCCCCCACCACATGATTGATATTGCCTCTCCCGCCCAGGAGATCACTGCCGGGGATTATGCGCGGAGGGCGCGCGAGTCGCTGCAAGCCATCCGGCAGCGAGGCAGATTGCCGATCATCGTTGGCGGAACTGGACTGTACCTGCGCGCTCTGTTGGAGGGGCTGTTCTCCGGTCCTCCACGCTCCGAGGAGTTGCGCGCCCGCCTGCGGCGCAAGGCGGAGCAGCGGGATTACCTGCACAAGGTCCTCACCAGGCTCGATCCGGAGACAGCAAAAAAAATCCATCCTAACGACAGCCCCAAGCTCATCCGGGCAATTGAAGTGTGCCTGCTGGCGGGAGAGCGCATCTCCGGCATCTGGCAGCGCGGGCGCGACCCGCTCACCGGTTTTCGCATCCTGCGGATCGGTCTGGACCCGAACCGGCCCGATCTCTACCAGCGCATCAACCAGCGCTGCCTGCAAATGTTTGAGCAAGGGCTGGTAGAAGAGACGCGCGCATTGCTGCAGCGCTATCGCCCTCCGGAGTCGGCCACGAACATGGAGCAAGACCCTCTTCCTATCGCCAAAGCTTTTAGCTCCTTAGGATATAAACAGGCGGTCGCATTTATCGCAGGCAAAGCCGATCTTCCCGAAACCATCGATGCCGCGCAGCAGGGACACCGCAATTATGCCAAGCGGCAGATGACCTGGTTCCGTCGTGAACCGGAGGTGCGATGGCTTGCGGGTTTTGGCGACGATCCGAGGATGCAGCAGCAGGCACTGGCCAGGATCAAGGACGAAACGTAGGCGCTGGGTGGCGGGAGCAAGCCAATTCTGCTATTGTCCTGACCATGCATAAGTTTCTCCGTATCTCTGCATTTCTGCTTTTGCTCTCCTGCCTTGCCTTAGGCAAAGAAAAGTTTCAAAAAGCGGCGCCGGTTGAACTCTCCCATGACGGCAAGCATTGGGCGGAGAAGACCCTGAAAAAGATGTCGCTCGAAGAGAAGGTTGGCCAGATGCTCCAGGTCCGCTACTACCTGGACTTCGAGAACTTCGATAACGAGGATTTCAAGCGCATCCGCGACCAGATCCGCCAGTACCACATCGGGTCGGTGATCCTTACCACTCGCGTCGATGCCGGGATGCTGCTGAAGGGGTTGCCGCTCGAGGCCGCAGCCATGACCAACCAACTGCAGCGCGACTCCAAGTATCCGCTGCTGATGGCTGCCGATTTTGAGCGCGGACTCTCGATGCGGATCGGCTCCGTCCCGCAATTTCCCCATGCCATGGCCTTTGGCGCCACCGGCAATCTGGCCTACGCGGAAAAATTTGGGGCGATCACCGGCGATGAATCGCGCGCCATCGGCATTCAATGGAATTACTTTCCCGTAGCTGACGTGAACATCAATCCGGCCAATCCCATCATCAACACGCGTTCGTATGGCGAAGACCCGGAGCAGGTGGGCGCATTCGCCGCAGCTTACATCCGGGGATCGCGCGCCCACGGCATGCTCTCTACCGCCAAGCATTTCCCCGGCCATGGAGATACCGCGACGGATTCTCATCTCGGGGTGGCGGAGGTCACGGCGGACCTGGCCCGCATTCAGCAGGTCGAATTGCCGCCATTTAAAATGGCGATCGCGGCAGGGGTCGACTCCGTGATGGTGGCCCACGTGACCGTTCCCGCTCTCGAACCGGATCCCAATAAGGTAGCCACCATCTCCTCCAACGTGATTACCGGCTTACTGAAGGGCCAGCTCGGGTTTAAAGGTCTGGTCGTGACCGACGCCATGGAAATGCATGGCCTCACCCGCCTGTACCCGCCAGAGATGGAGAATCCCGCGGGACATGCGGCAGTCGATGCGGTAAAGGCCGGCAACGATATGGTCCTGCTGCCCAGCGACCTGGATGGTGCCTTTCGCGGCATCCTGGATGCCGTGAAGCGTGGCGAAATCCCGCAATCGCAAATCGATGCTTCGGTAAAGAAGATCCTTGGGCTCAAGGCCTCCGTCGGGCTCAACAAAGCGAAGCTGGTGGACCTGGAGCAGGTTTCACATATTGTGAGCAAGCCGGAAGACATGGACTTTGCCCAGCAGGTCGCCGACGATGCCGTCACTCTCGTCCGTGACAATGGCCAGGTGCTCCCTTTCACCAAAAATCAGGGAACTACCTCGGCCTCAGCCACGTATGAGACTCCAGTGCAGGCTGGCGAGCAGATCGCAGCGATCATCATCAATGACGATGTCCGCAGCGAATCGGGACGCGCTTTCGAACGCGCGCTGCGCGCCCACCGCTACGACGTCCATGTATTCCATGTAGATGAGAAGCTGGCTGGGGCTCTGACCCCGGAGGTCCTGCGGGCGGTAAGCGCGGCACACAAAGTGGTGGTCGCGGCTTATGTGGTCCCTACCGCGGCCAAGCAGGTGCAGGTAAGCGGCAAGCTGACAAATACCGTCGGGCTGCAGGGCGGAACAGGCATGATGCTGCAACAGATATTACAAGCCGCAGCAGCCAAGACGGTGGTGATAGCGATGGGAAATCCTTACGTCGCGCAGAGCTTTCCGGCGGTACAAAATTATATTTGCACCTACTCGAACGCGCCTACCTCCGAGGCCGCCGCAGTCAAGGCGCTGTTCGGCGAATTGAAGTTGAATGGAAAATTGCCGGTCACATTGCCGGGGATCGCCCAGCGCGGATTCTCTTTACCCTTGCGTTCCTCGCCGGCAGCGGTCACTCCCGGTACATCTCAGTAGGAGGGTTTATGCAGATTCCAATCCGTCCTCGCTATCTTCGCCATGCGGGGTTGCTGTTGATTTCGAGCGCATTCTTCCTGAGCGCATGCAGTACCACGGTCCACCAGAACGGCGAATCCAAAGATGTGGACGTCAAGACGCCGATTGGCACCGTCCGCGTGAAGGACAGCGGAACCGAAGCGAACAAAAGCGTCGATATCAACACCTTTTTCGGTGGCGTCCATGTGCATACGAATGACGTGGACCCAAAAGATGTTGGGCTTAATATTTATCCTGGCGCCCATCTCGTCCCCCGAAGCGAACACAACGACTCCCAGGCAAATGTGAACATCTCCACCGCGTGGTTTGGATTAAGAGTGGTGGCACTCAAGTATGAGAGCGACGATGCCCCGGAGAAATTGCTCGACTACTACAAAAAAGATCTGGGACGGTATGGCAATGTCCTGCAGTGCCGGAATGGCAGACAGGTGGGCGGCACTCCCGCTGCGCCCGCCGAGGACCCTAACAAATTGAGCTGCAGTGAGCATCATTCCGGGCACAATGGTCCGGACATCAATATAGGCGACCACGAAAAGAACACTACGGAACTGAAGGCCGGCAGCATGGAGCGCGAGCGAATTGTTGCCATCAGCCCCAGCGGAAGCGGATCGAGATTTGAGCTGGTCTATGTACAGAAAAGGGACTCACACGAAACCATGTAACTGAAGCTGCGAAGGTTGCATGCTGCCGCTGGCATCCCGCTCCGCTCTGCATGGGCTTATCATTTTATCGATCTCCCAATCTGAAGTTCACGTGAATAGTAGTCTGCACTTCCACGGCAGCTCCATTCAGGATATAGGGCTTATATTTCCACTGGCTCACGGCTTGCAAAGCTGCGGGAACCAGCAGCGGAGGGCCGCTGAGGGCCTTCAGACCTTCTATGCTGCCGTCTTTTCCGATCAAAGCGCTTAAAACAACCTCTCCCTGCACGCCCATCCTTCTCGGCAAATCCGGATAAACAGGCTGCACGATGTGGGTCAGCTTGCCTTCGTCTATATGTGAAAGGCGGACTGCGCGGGGCGCTTTCACTGCCGGCGCGGACACAACATTCGTCCCTCTTGTACTCAAAATGCTTTGAGGCAAGGCTCTATCCTCGATTTCATCAGCGCCTGGAACCCCCGGATTGGGTATCGGCGCAGTCTCAGATGAAGGATGGAACTGAGATGAAAATGCGGGCTTAGAGTGTCTTACGAGGGCAATGGACGAGAATGGGTTAGGCAATGCCGCAAGCGAGCGGTGCGATATTTCTTGCGTACCGACGACCTGCACACTTTTCGCCCTGGAAAATGAAATGCGCGGAACTGTACTTAAAATCGGGAGCCGTTCCGGATAGATGAGTGGATGCAGAAGAGCAATCCCAACCAACAGAAACTGTGCCGCGAATGCGCATAAAGTGGCCCATTTGCGATAGCGCAGCGGATCTGGCGCACACTCCGAGAAAGTGCCGGCAAACATAACTCCTCCTTGCCGATCTTTAAATTGCGCGCTTGCAATATTGACACCGCTGGCGGCCTGCAATGTTCCCAACAAAAAAACCGCCCTTGCGGGCGGCTTTTTATTTATTACCTGAACTCAAGCTTACTTGGTGGCGGTCCCAGTAGCTGGCCTCCTGGGGGCCGCACTGGCGGCGCCGGCAGGCTTGGTTACGCCACTGGGCCGGGTGGTCGTCGCCGCGGGAGTGGCCGGAGCTGCGACGCCAGACTGCTGATTGTAAGCGTCCACAACCGCTTTGGTGATGTTGTACGACGGATTGGCCCACAGTACCGGAGTAGACTGGCCGGAGACGTCGAGCACCATGGCAAGATTATTCGTGGTCGCGTATTTATCCACTACCTGCATCAGCTTGGTCCCGATGCGCTGGGCCAGTTCATTCTGTTGCTGCTGAAATTCGTTCTGAGCGTCCTCGAAATTGCGCTGCAAGCTTTTTTGCCTGCTTTCAATGGTCTGGACGCGCTTGCTGCGCTCTTCCTCGCTCAGCTTGTCTGTGGAAGCGGCAAGCTGCTTCTTTAAGCTTTCGATTTCGTCGCTTTGGCCCTTCAGTTCAAGCTGCCTGGGCTCGAATTTCTTCTGCAATGCTTCGAAATCGCGTTTCCCTTCGTTGGTGTTCAGGATCGCGCCCTGGATATCGATAATGCCAATTTTGCCCGCTCCGTTTACGGCAGCAGAGCTCACCGAGGTGGGGGCCGCATCTGCGGCGGTAGCGGCGGTGCTCGTCTGCGTGAACGAGACAGCGGAGAGGACGAGGGCCAATCCTATGGTCGAAATAATCTTGCTTGTCATTTGCGGTATATAACTCCTTGAAACCTTTGGAATTCAGCTCTGCTAACTGTGCGGGTATCGAAACTCGCCGAACAGGCAAGTCTCGCATCCAGCTCCTTGCAATCCATGCTGGATGATCTCGCTCGTTATTGCACAGGGATTTTAAAATATATTATAGGAGGAGCTCCCGAAGGACGTCAATGCGCGCGCCTCCTCTCGCAGCCCTCAGAAAGTTGTGCTCACAGTAAATCGGAAGGTCTTGCGGGGCTCCTTAAGCAGATAACCCGCTCCGTAAAGAGCAATGGTCTGCTGGTAGGTGTAATCGCCGGCCCCTCCTGCCGGGAACATGCTCCTGGTAATCGAAGTGGCCGGGAAGGCTTTGGTATTCAGGATCAGCGGATTGTAGGCGTAGTAAATCCTGAATGGGGCGTTAATGATCGGCAGCACCACCTGCAGCTCCAAACCAGTCGACATGCGCGGAACAAAATTCGTCCCGGCAATCGTATGCAGGACAGAGCTGAAGGCCTGCGTGCTGGCGACGGAACAGCCGGTTGCCGGAGCGAAAGAGGAGCAACCGAAACCAGTCGAATTCAGTTGGGAGACATTTTCCTTGGTCAGGCTCACCTGCGAAGGACGGCTGATGAAATTCATACCGAAATCATCAAATGGCGCCAGGGTGACCGGCCCGACAATCGGGATACGATACTCCACATTGGCCACCAGGCTGGTATCGCCGCCGGCATAGACAATGCTTTGCACCGGGACGGGGATGGAAACGCATCCGCCGCAACTCTGGTTGCCGCGCCGCGGGTTGTTCGGGTCCTGCATCACCAGGGTGTTATCGGGATTCCGCAGCGGAACGTTGACGATGCTGGGGAGGAAGATAAAAGGCGTGATCGTGCGGTAATCGAATCCGCGCAGGTCAGTGTCACCCCCCAGATAAAAGCGCTCAAAGGGAGGGGCGGAGACGCCGTTGTAGCCGCTGATAAAAGATCCCTGTAGACGGTATCCGAGCACGTTCGGATGCTTGATCGGGATGAACTGCTTAAATTCAACGATCGGACGAATTGTGTTTACATTTCCGCCCATACCGGCAAATTCGCCGCCAAGGTATAAGCTCTTCCCTTTGCTGGGCTGGAACTGCCGCTCATAATCCAGGCTGCTGTATTGGAAGCTGGGTGTAATCGCGCTGGTAACGATCCCCTTCAAGGAATTCGGCCCGCTCAGTCCCCGGAAGTTGATGTCCTGGAAGTACTGTGTCGAGGCATCGCTGAAGGAGGTCACATTGGAGACGCTGAAGGAGTAACTCAATCCCACCCGCTTGAGAGAGCGCCGGATCGGATAGCTGGCGGAGACGGTAAATCCGGTCTGGGAGGTATTGAAGTTCTGCAACGTGTTCAGGACGCTCTGTGACAAATTCAACTGCTGACCGGTGAGGACCTGGTAATTCTTGGCCGCGTTGTAATCGTATTTGCTGCTGAAGACGGTGAAGCCGAGGTTCAAGGGCCGGTCAAAGAGATAAGGCTCGGTGAAACCAAACGAGACGTTCCGCTGGAGATCGCCGATGTTGGCCTGCATCGAAATCGTCTCTCCCAGCCCAAGGAAGTTATTGGTGGAGTAATTGAGCCCGATGAAAGACCCCGCCAGCCCGCTCACGCCGCCATTCAGTCCAATCTGGTTTTTCCCTTTTTCCTTGACCTTCAGTGTGATGTCTACCGTGCCCTCCTGGGGGTTCTGCTTGGTTTCGGAGTCCTGCTCGGCTTTAAGCGGCTCGAAATATCCGAGCTGGTTGAGCCTCATCAGGCTGTATTCCCAAAGACGGCTGTTGTAGACCTGCCCCTCTTCCAGGGCCAGTTCGCGGCGAATGACTTTGTCGCGCGTGGTGGTATTCCCTTGAAATTCGATGCGACGCACATAAAACGGCTTGCCCTCATCCAGGTCCACGTCAAGGTTGATGATTTTTTTGGCATCGTCGACCTTAGGATAGGGTACGGCGGTGAAATTGATATAGCCCAGCGATCCATAGGCCTTGCGCAGGTTGTCCAGCCCTTTTTGAACATTGGCGACATCGAATGTGTCGCCATCCTGCATGGGGAACTGGGCGCGTAACACTTTCACGTTGGTAATCGCTTTTTGCCCGGTGAAGTTGATGGAGCCCAGGCGATACTTGTCTCCTTCTTCCACCGGCATAGCGATGTCCACGCGCTTTCCCGGGCTGCCGAAGGGCCATAGACGAAAACCTCCGCCGGTATCGTGAATATGGGTCTTAGGGTCGCCCACCACCGCCTTGTAGTAGCCCTTCTGCTGGTATGCGTTGCGGACGCGTTCGGCGTCTTCCTGCAGCTTGGTGGCGTCATACGTCCGGGCGAAGAGGTTCTCGAAAAAGATGGACTTGGGGATGCCGATGGGATGCAGGTTCTTCATCGCCGCCCGCAGTTCGCGGCTGCGAAGCTTATGGTTCCCTTCAAAGCTGATTTTGCCTACCTTGACCTTCGGGCCTTCGCGGACGACAAAATTAATGGCCACAGATGCCGGGGGGATCTGCCTTACCTCCGAACGAATGGTGGCAAACTGGTGTCCATGCTCGGAGAGCAGCTCCTTGAGATCGACTTCAGCATGCTTCACCTTCGTGGGGTCATACTGGCTTTCCACGCTCAGCCCGACCTTGTCCTTTTTAAAGCGGTCGATGACGTCGCTTTGTGTAACCGAACTCAGGCCGGTGTATTTGATATCGCGGATGGTCGGCTTTTCTTTGACGTAAACATGGACAATCACGCCCTTTTGCGTGTCTTCCCTTTCAAAGCGCAGATCGTCGAAATAGCCGGTGTTCCACAACGAATTGAAGTCCCGCTCCAGCGAGGCCTCGTCGTAAACGTCCCCAATGTGCGTGAACATGCGGGACTTAATGGTGTCCTGGGGAATACGCCGGTTGCCATGCACCTCGATTGCGGAGATCACGGGCTGCTGCTGGGAGAAAAGGAACGGGACAGTCAGAATAAATATCGCAGCCACCAGGAACCAGGAGAAAAACCGGCTTTGAATCGGTTTCCAGGTGTTCCGGGTGGGCGCAGAACTATTCGGATCAACAGATCTTATGAGAACAAAAATAGACTGACCCTCAAAAATACGATTTTTGGGAAAAAGCAATTATAGGTGAGTTGTGGGAACGATGGAAGCGCAGGGGCAATAGAACCTTTCATTCACAGATTATTTTTTCGACTTCCACCAGGCAGGAGTAGAAGGTCGGTCCACGGCCGATGTCCGTCAGTCGCTCGGAGGTCAACGCGTTCACGCCTATATGCTTCTCCGAAAGCTTGGGCCAGCCGAGCCGTGTTGCCACTACTCCCGGACGGACCGCCCCATCGACCTTCGCCCGCAATCGAATCTCTCCTCGATCGTTAAAGACGCGAATTGCGTCCCCATTGTTTACGTTTCGCAATTCGGCATCCACGACGCTCATCTCCAGCACTCCCATTAAAGGTTCGAGCGGCTGGTGCGACGGTAAATTCGCGAATGTGGAATTCAGGAAGTTGTCGGCCTTGCGGGCCAACAGCTCCAGCGGATATTTGATGGCACTCTGGGAGTGGCGGGACTCGGTGGGAGGAATGAATTTTGCCACCGGGTCGAGTCCCAATTCTATGAGCTTCTCGTTATAAAGAAGCGCCTTGCCGTTCGGCGTTGGAAACCCTGAAGCAAAAGGCAAAAAAACAGGCCTAGGGGCTGTAGCTGCCGGGCGGGAGTGCCCGCCTCCACCCGCGCTCGCGGCGACCGAGAGCGGTTCCTGCTTGACCTCGCTGTCTTCAGTGGGCAAATTGAGACGCACATGTCCCTTCTGCTCCAACTGCTGGCGCGTGATGCCCTTCACCGAGAGGTCTTCCGAGCTTAGAGCGGCATCGATCATTTCGTCCACCGACTCGCGAAAACATGCTTCGTTGAAGCCCATGCGCTGCGCCAGCTCCGAGAAGACTTGCACATTGGAACGGCACTCCCCTGGCGGGGCAATCGCCTGATTTGAAATCTGCAGATAATAGTGCCCGTAAGCTGTCTGCAAGTCTTTGTGCTCGAAGAAGGTCGTGGCCGGCAGCAGAACGTCAGCGTAGTTGGTGGTATCGGTAAAGAACTGGTCGTGTACTACGGTGAAAAGGTCGGGCCGCAACAGCCCTCGTATCACCGCATTGTGGCTGGGGGCCACGGCGGCGGGATTGGAATTGTAAACATAGACTGCCTTCACCGCAGGAGCGGAAAGCTCGCTGAGCGCATGGCCCAGAAGCGACATATTCACCACCCGCGCCTCACGGCCCAGGGGACTCTTCAGCATGAGCTCCGGCATCTCCAGGGCAGCGCGGTTCAGGCCATAGGCGCCGCTGGTGGAAAGCTGGATGCCGCCGCCCGGGTGCTGCCAGGAGCCGGTAATACAGGGCAGCATGGTAATCGCCCGGACGGCCATCCCCCCGCCTTCGTTGCGCTGCACTCCATAGTTCACCCGAATTGTGGCCGGTTTTGCGGATGCATACTCGCGCGCCAGCTTGACGATCTCCTCGGCAGAGATGCCGGTCCATTCCGCAACTCGATGCGGCGGATATTCGCGCACCCGGAGCTTAAGCTGGTCGAAGCCATAAGTGTGCTTTTCCACGTAGCCGGCGTCGTGGAGGCCCTCGGCGATGATGACGTGCATCATCCCCAGCGCCAGCGCGGTATCCGTCCCGGGATTGATCGGCAAATACCAGTCAGCGCACTTCGCGGTGCGCGTCTTGTACGGATCGATCACCACCAGCTTGGCCCCATTGCGGCGCGCTTCTTCAATGAATGGCCAGAGATGAACGTTGTTGCCGTGAATATTCGCGCCCCAGGCAATAATGTATTTGGAATGGACGAACATCTCCGGATCGGTGCCCAGCTTCTTCCCCAACACTGAAACCAGCGCCTCGCCGCCCGCAGTAGAGCAAATCGTACGGTCGAGCTGCGAGGCCCCAAGACGATGGAAGAAGCGCCGGTCCATCGATCCGTAGCCCAGCGCCCCGGTGGTACCCGCATAGGAATACGGCAGGATGGCCTCGGGGCCAAACTTATCGCTGATCGCTTGAAATTTACGGGCTATTTCGTCGTAGGCTTCGTCCCATGTGGTCCGTTCAAAATCCCCAGGGCCGCCGGGGCCTTTCCCCTTCGGATTAATGCGCCGCATAGGATAGAGCACGCGGTCGGGCGAGTAAACCCGGTCAAGGTACTTCGCCACCTTGGCGCACAAAAAGCCACGCGTAACCGGATGGGAAGGATCGCCCTGCAGCCTGGTGGCCCGTCCCAGATCGTCGACGGTGATGAGGACCCCGCATGAGTCAGGACAATCATGCGAACAGACGGCATGGACCACTTTTTTCACGCTTTGAAAATTATATCGGGAATACGCAATCCATGGCGGATTGGTTGAGGTCTGGGACAAAAGAGAAGGCCGCCATTCGCGGCGGCCTCAGCATAAACATCCTGAGCTTCAAACCTGCATCACTTCTTTTTCCTTCGATTTGCTCATCTCTTCCATCCGCTTGATCTCGTCATCGGTGAGCTTCTGGATCTCTTCGAGGGCGCGCTTCTCGTCATCTTCGGCGATCTTTTTGTCCTTTAGCGCTTTTTTGATTAATTCATTGCCGTCCCGGCGGATATTGCGAATGGCGGTGCGGTGGTCCTCCAGCACCTTGTGCAGGTGCTTGACCAGCTCTTTGCGGCGCTCCTCGGTAAGCGGTGGGATGGGCACGCGAATCATCTTGCCGTCGTTTTGCGGGTTGAAGCCGAAATCCGAGCCGCGCAGCGCCTTTTCGATCTCCGCCAGGGAGCTGGGGTCAAAGGGCTGGATGGTAATGAGCTGCGCCTCGGGCGCATGCACCTGGGCAATCTGGTTCAAGGGCATCTCCGAGCCGTAATACTGGACCCGGACCTGGTCCACCATATGCACCGAGGCCCGGCCGGTGCGGGTGGAGAGCAAATTGCCGCGAAAGTCTTCGACGGCCCTTTCCATCCGGGACTTCAACTGCTGGTAAGCGTCTTTGAGAGCGGGGTTCCCCGCCATGCTGGATGCAGCCATATCGCTCCGCCTGATGTGAGATGTCGAACCTTCGATTATAAATCGAGAGAAGCGCCGGAGAGGAAAATTGCTGGTGCAAAATAAATGGGAGGGTTTCCCCTCCCATTTGATCAAACTTCGCAGCGATTAAAACTCGAAACGAAGTGCAAGTTGCATTTGGCGGCGTTCATCGAGTGGGGTTGCAGTTCCACCAACTGATCCCTTCTTCGCCTGAACGGGAGTGATCGTCCCGGGCAGACATGCCGATACAGCAGAATTGGGGTCGATTGAGCAGTTGCTGGCATCGGTGTTGGAAGTCACCACGTAGAAGTTGTGATGATTCAGGACGTTATACGCCTCCCCACGGAATTGGACCTTTACACGTTCTGTGATTTGGAAGTTCTTCTGAACTCCAAGATTAAGGTTGTAAGCTCCTGGTCCATAGTAATGGTTGCGCCCGTTACCCGGAAAAGGAAGGCTGCAACCTCCTCCTTGCGGACCAGTGCAAGTGGGTATATCGGATGCCCCGGTGATGGGATCGACATACAAATTCTGGGCTGCTAGAGGAATGTTCAGGTAATTGTAGATGTTCCCAGCGCCTGGCACTACCTGCGGAGATCCTGTTGCTGGCATACCAGCAGCCAAAGCACGCGGACAGGACGTGACTGCGTTCCTGCAATCAAAAATCGTATAAGGGGTCCCGCTGCGAAACGTGAAGATAGGAACAAATTCCCATCCTCCTATGGTATCCCGCAATAATTTGCTGTTTTTGAATGCCAAGAAGGTCGGATCGTAAATGCCGCTGAATACGAGGCGATGGCGAGTATCGAAATCAGCATTGCCGCGGTCTACCGCGGGATTGAAAGGATCCAAATATCCCAGGTTGAAGTTATTACCCGATTGGCTGAAGGTAGAGCTAAGGTTGTCGATGGCATGAGCGTACGTATAGTTGGTGGTCAACTGCAGACCGATTTTCGCGAAATTGCTGCTCTGCAATCGCACGTTTAGCGCGTTGTAGTATGAATCCCCATTCGAACCGCGGAAGTTGATGTTGCTGTATTGTGTCTGGAGCCGGCCATTCGGGTTTGTAGGAGATCCACTATAAGCGTTTCCATCTCCCTCGTAAACCGCTCCAAAGCCGTTCTTGTTGAAATTGGCGATGGAGTAGAGGTGCTCGCCGCGAGAGCCAGTATATTCCAGCGCAATGACCGTATTGGCTACGATTTCATGCTCCAGGGCCAGGCTATATTGCTGAGCGTAAGCATTCTTAAGATGCGGATCGACTGCCCTCAAACTGGTCCGGGGCAATGCCTTGGTACCGGTTCCAGCCAGCGGTCCCGCATTGCTGTTAGTGATAAAAATCTGCGGAACATCTTTTCCCGATATCAGAGAGATTACCGCATAGTGGGGAGGATTCTGGATCATGTTGAAGGTGACGTTGCCGAAATTGCGCTCATAGCCGATTCCGTAGCCTCCGCGAACCGACCACTTCCCGTCTCCAAAAATATCGTAAGCAAAGCCTACACGCGGTGCATAGTTATTGAAATTTTTTGCATACAGCGCATGGAGGGGGCTGTTGGGAGTGGTTGCGACGTATCCGTTTCGGATCCTATCGAAGAGACTGCCGGTCGACCCAAAAAAGAAGTTCGATTCGATGTTGGGATTCGAATTGTGCTGTACGCCGTAATACTCCCAGCGCAATCCGAGGTTCAACGTAAGCCTTGGGGTCACCTTCCATGCATCCTGGCCATAGGCCGCGCCGTCATTGAAAGTATTGTTGCGCACGAACGAAGGAGAAGAAACCGGCAAGGTTATCGTGCAGGACGGCGTAACGATAGTTGCCCCTGTATTAGGGTTGCGGGCACAAGGGAAAGCGCCGTTGGGATCGATGGCACCTTGGAAATTAAAGACGGTGCCGTTCAACAGGGCCGCTACTCCACTTCCAGCACTCGTACCCCCAAGCTGCTCAACGGAAGTTTCATAGGCGCCAAAGGTCCGGTTGTCTCGGAGTTGGATAAATTCGCCACCGAATTTCATGGTGTGATTTCCGTGAGTAATGCTCACATCCTCATTGGCCTCATAATTGTTCTGCGGGCCTCCGAAGGGGATGGCGTTACCGGGACTCGTCGGCAAATAGCCCGGCAGTATCACGTTTTCCCCACCCACCGTGCTGGCGGTATTCGCTCGGTTCAAATAAAGGCCCGGACCGATTGGCGCGGTGCCCAACGGCTGCAACAGATCCAGGCGGTTATATAGCAATTTTGTGCTGCTGACCACCGTGGGAGAAAAAACATGAGTCACGGAGATCATCCCATTGTGATTCTCGTCTACCGCTCCGGTGTCGTAGCCCTGATACGCGCTGTTAGAAACCGTGCCGCCAAAAAAATTATCTTTCTGTAAGGAATAACGGAATGAAATAGTGGTGCTGTTGGTAATATTCCAGTCCACTTTATCCACATTCAAAAAGCCATTTTCCGGGGCCCCGGCGCCGGCGTCGGAGGGAACCGAGAACCGCACCTCCTCAAACGTAGGTCCTGCAACGGCAGGTCCGGTATACGCTGCTGACGGCGCAACCGTCACAAATTTACCGGTGGGCACCGCATTGGAGCGCAGCTTTCCAAATTGCGAGAAGAAGGCCTGGGTATTGGCAGCGGTCTGGGAGATGAATTGAGGCGTTGGAACCAACGCTATTTGAGAGCCATTGCTGCGAATGCGTATCCATTCGCTATTGGTAAAGAAGAAGAGCTTGTCCTTGGTTGCGGGAAGCACCGGCCCGCCAAGCCTGAAACCATATTGGTTGCGCACGAAGCGATCATGCGGCGCGCGAACCCCACCCGGCGTATGGGCGGCGAGATAATTGGAAGCGGACTCATCGAAGGTGTTCGCGGCCAAGGCGGAAATGCGGTTGTATTCGTACGCCGCACCGTGGTAGGTATTGGTGCCCGACTTGGTGGCTACGTTCACCACGCCACCTCCAGCGCGTCCATATTCCGCTGTGTAGTCGCTGGTAAGGACGCGGAATTCTTGTACGGAGTCGAGCGGCACCTGCTGTCCGACGTTGGCGCTGAATGCATTCACATTCTCGCCGCCGTCCAGAAGAATATCGGTCGATGCAGAGCGTTGGCCGTTAATCGCTACTCCCACGCCATTCGGACCTGTCGAGCCGTTCGGATCGGAGGCTACATTGCCGGACGTGGCAACGAAGTCGTACGGGTTTCGCGTAAGACTGGGCAATGTGTCAACCTGTGCGGCGCTTACAACTTGCGAAATAGACTGGTCTTGGGTATTGACCTGCGCGCCTCCTTCGGCGTTCACTTCCACGGTCGTGCCACCACCGGTCACGGCAAGCTGGGCATCGACCGTCAAACGGCCACCCACCGTGACCTCCACGGTGCGCTTAAAAGGCGTGAACCCTGCACCTTCCACTGCGACCTCGTAATTGGCAGGCTCAAGATTTGTCACGGTATAGACACCGTTGTTATTGGTCTGCACGGTGCGTGCCCGACCCGTCCCAACGTTGGTCACCGTAACCTTTGCCTTGTCTACGACTGCGCCACTGGGGTCAGTCACTGTTCCGGTTATTTGGCCGGTTTCTGCCTGGCCAAAAACAAAGACCGATCCGCACAGTGCCAGAATTACGGAGGCAAGCAGGTACGCCCAACTCTTGTTCTTCATTTTCACTCCTCAAAGTGTCAGCTGTTTTCAGCTATTTCAATCTCATTAAACGATAAACGGTAACTATTACAAGTAGCACGTAAGGCACCACTCGTAAACGTCGTGTTTTCTTTGCAATACAGCTATTCCGATATGCCTTTTAGAATATTGGCCGGAGGCTTCTATGGATTTCCATATCAGCCTCTTCGCCGATGAACTTTTACTACTGGCCTGTCCAGGCCCGGCTGAGATAGTCGCTCATCGTCAATGTCAGCAAGATGGCCAGGAAGAACAATCCGGAAAGAATAGTAAGGATGGTCAGCCGGCCTGAATATTTAACGTGCATGAAAAACAGCACAACCAGGATCGCCTTACAGGTGGCAATCACCAGGGCAATTATGGGGTTAAAGATGCCGAATTCCTGAAAGGCGGCCCAGACCGTGAGCCCGGTCCCGATCAGCAGCGCGATCCAAATCAACAGGTAAATCACGGGAGAAACCACATGATGCTCGTCGGGGGCGGCCTCTGGTTCTCTGGTTATATTTGCCATCTTGTTCCTCGAACTCAACGTTGAAATCTCTATTTATGCCGACTGATCAGATAAAGCAAGGGGAAAAGATAAATCCATATGATGTCGACAAAGTGCCAGTACAGGCCGAAATTCTCGACCATGGTGTAGTGCTCAGGGGGGAATTGCCCCTTGTAGGCCCTCACCACCAGGACCGCCATAATGCCGAGGCCAATAATCATATGCAGGGCGTGCATGCCGGTCATGGCGAAATACAGCGAAAAGTAAATAGGGGTTTTGGCCGCGACATCCGCCCCCACCGGCTTCTCCCCGGCTTTGTCGGGATGGACGAAGCTCTCATAGGAGAAGGTTGGACCGGGAATGTGGTGCTCCTCATACTTTTGGTAGTATTCCACGCCCTTGATCCCGAGAAAGACCGTTCCCAGCCCCATGGTGGCGATCAGGAAGAATATCAGCGCCATGCGGCGGCCAAGCTGGGCGCTATAGACTGCCATCGCCATGGTCAGGCTGGAGCAAATCAGGACCGCGGTATTGATGGCCCCAAGCGTCACTCCAGTAGATTGGCTGGCGGCGACGAAGGCATCGTAATAGATATTGCGGTAGATCAGGTAGGCGGCAAACAGTCCGCCGAAGAACATGATCTCGGTGATCAGGAATACCCACATGCCGAAGCTGGAGGCATCGCGCTGCTGCTCCATTGTGTCGAAGTGGTGCTTCAGCGCCGGGTGGTGATGATGGTGCGTCGATTCGACGGTCACGGAGCTATGGCTATCCGGCAATTTCCACCTCGTCTATTTCGTTTTCATAGTCGTAGGGATCGCGCGTCACAATCGGCGTCTCTTCGAAATTATGCGTGGGAGGCGGAGAAGAGGTCTGCCACTCCAGCCCGGTTGCGCGATAAGGGTTCGGTCCCGCGATCTTGCCGTACTTCAGCGACCAGGCAAAATATACCATCGGCATCAGGAGCCCGACCGCCAGAATCGTCGCGCCCGCGCTGGATAAGACGTTCAACACCTGAAACTCCGGCGGATAAGCGTGATAGCGGCGCGGCATCCCCATATACCCCAGGACAAATTGGGGAAAGAAGGTGAGATTGAATCCTATAAAGACGATCAGGGCGGAGAGCTTGGCCGGGGCCTCGGGATACATTCTTCCCGTCATCTTCGGCCACCAGAAGTGCAGTCCGCAGAGATAAGCCAGGACCATGCCGCCCACCATCACATAGTGGAAATGGGCGACAACAAAATAGGTATGGTGGACGTGCGTGTCCACCCCCAGCGCGGCCAGGAAGAGCCCGGTCAACCCCCCAATGGTGAAGAGTCCCAGGAAAGCCATGGCATACAGCATTGGGGTCTCAAAGCTGATGGAGCCGCGGTACATGGTCGCGGTCCAGTTGAAAACCTTAATGGCCGAGGGGATAGCCACCAGGAAGCTCACCAGCGAGAAGATCAGGGCGGAATAAACCGAGATGCCCGAGACGAACATGTGATGGGCCCAGACCAGAAAGCCGAAGACCGCGATGGCCAGGCTGGAAAGCGCAACCGCGGTATATCCGAAGATGCGCTTGCGCGCGAAGCACGGGATCACTTCGCTGATTACCGCCATTCCGGGAAGGATCATGATGTAGACGGCAGGATGCGAGTAGAACCAGAACATGTGCTGGAAGAGCACCGGATCTCCGCCATACTGCGGATTAAAGATCCCGATATGAAAGCCCCGCTCCAGCGCAACCAGCAGCAGCGTGATGGCCAGCACCGGGGTCCCCAGCACCATGATCAGGCTGGCGGCATACTGCGACCAGACGAACAGGGGCATGCGGAACCAGGTCATGCCAGGCGCGCGCATGCGATGAATGGTGACAATAAAATTCAAACCGGTAAATATCGATGAGAAGCCGGCAATGAGGATTCCGACCGCGGTTGGAATCACATTGGTGTTGACGTATTGCGTGCTGAGCGGCGTATAGAACGTCCAGCCGGTATCGACCCCGCCGGCGACCATCGCGCCGAACATGAACAGGCCGCCCACTACGAAGATGTACCAGCTAAGCAGGTTGATCTTGGGAAATGCCAGGTCCTTGGCGCCGATCATCATGGGAATAAGGAAGTTGCCGAGCGTCGCCGGAATCGATGGAATCAGGAAGCCGAAGATCATCATGATGCCGTGCATGGTGAACACCTTGTTATAAGTGTCCGATTGCAGCAGGTCCGGCCCCGGCGTCAGCAGCTCCAGGCGGATCAAGACTGCCATTGCCCCACCAATAAAGAAAAACAGGGTGATGGTGATCAGGTAGAGCACGGCAATGCGTTTGTGGTCCTGCGTAAGCAGCCAGGACTTCAGCCCATAACTGGAGTTCAGGTAATGCTCTCTTGGGATGGTCTCGGTTGGCTGCTGCGTCTGTGTAACGGTACTCATTGGTTTACCCCGGGGGCTTTCTGCTGCCCCTTGTTGAATTGCCGCTTCTCTTGCGGCTGCGGCAAGGTGTTCATCTGTTCGCTATGGCTTGGCGGTCCAGGAATCATGTTGGTCCCCGGCTTGCTTACGTCGATGCCCTGCTGGATTTTCTCCAGATTGACCGGCGGCTCGGGCTGGGTATTGGTAATCGTCTGCTGGAGCTGTCCGGCATTGTCGAGCGATTTAATGTATTCCACCAGCTCGATGAGTTCGTCTTCGTTGAGCTGACCCTGGAAGGTGGGCATGATGTTCTGGAAGCCATAGACGATCTTGGCGCTGGGATTCAGAACCGATTCGCGAATATAGCCTTCATCCGCCACTACGGTCTGTCCCGTGGAGAGCCGCACCTGGGTGCCATAGAGCCGGAAGAGGTTAGGCCCGCGGGCTTGATTGTCCCCGCGATGGCAGGTGACGCATCCCATGCGGGCAAAGACCTTCTGGCCTTCCGTGGCCAGCGAGCCAAAGGCCCCGGCGCTGCGCAGCCATTGCTCATAGTCGCCCGGCTCCATCGCCACCACTTCGCCGACCATCCCACTGTGCTTGGTACCGCAGTACTCGGTGCAAAAGAGATGATAGGTCCCCGGCTTGCTGGGTTCAAACCAGATGTTGGTGTAACGCCCGGGGATTGCCTCCATCTGTATGCGATAGGCGGGCACATAGAAGCCATGGAGCACGTCCTGGGAGATCAGGGTCACGCGGACCGGACGCCCCACCGGGACATGCAGCTGATTGATCTCGCGCTGACCGCCGGGATGCTGGAATTTCCACATCCACTGCTTGCCCACCGCATAAACATCCAGCGAGCCCGCGGGCGGACGGTTCTGCTCCAGGAAGAGGACCGCGCCCCAGACGAAGATCACCATGGCGATGCCCAGAGGGACTGCCGTCCAAAAAATCTCAAGCGGGACGGAGCCGTGGATCTGGTGCGGGACCGGATGCTTCTCCTTGCGATATATGACCCCAAAGACAAGAATCAGTAGCGCCACCAGGAAGGTAAAGAAGATGGTGACACCGAGAATAAAAAGGTAGAGGGCGTCCACATGGAACGCTATCTTCGAGGCCTGCTCGGGAAATAATGGAAAGTACTTGGGCAACATGATCTATGAACTTTTTCCCCTTCTCAGGGTGCCGGCATTCGATTCCCGCCGGAGCATCGTAATCACAAACCCACCCAGCACCACGAGGGTAAGCACTCCCCCTAAACGCATGGTCCGCATGGCAATTGCGCCGTAGTGTCCGGTGGTCGGATCGTAGTGATAGCAATACAGAATCAACTGGTCTACCACGGTCCCGATTTTGTTCTGTGAAGCCTGTATCAATCCCAGACGCAGGTCTTTCGGCGAGTATTCGATTCCGTAATAGTATTGCGCCAGATGACCGTCAGGGGTCGCAATCACGATTCCGCTGGCATGGGCATATTGCTTGGTTTTTTCGTCGTAAACATAATGGAATCCGATTGTCTTTGCCAGCCGGTCGATGTTCGCCTGATCGCCGGTCAAAAAGCTCCATCCTTGCGATGCCGTAGGCCGCTGGTAGCGGTGGATAAAAACTTCTTTCTTCTTCTCCGCCATCTCCGGGGTCTCGCGCGGATCGATGCTGACGGTCACGATGTTGAATTCTTTCCCCGCATCGAACTTGAGGACGCTAAGCGCGCTGGTCATCCCGTCCAATACCTGATTGCAGAGCATCGGGCACTGATAATAGACCAGGGAAAGAATCACCGGCTTCGATCCGAAGTAGTCGCCCAGACGCACAGTCTTTCCCTTTTCATCACGGAAAGTAAGGTCCAGAGGAAGCTGCTGGTTCAGCCTCTGATCGATGCCTATTTTTGTAAGGATCGAGGGCTTCTGGTCCTGGCGTTCGGCAGACGGGGCGATACCGCCTGCCGCGCCGCCCTGACTCAGCTCCTGCGCCAGCGCCACGCCGCCCAGGAGCACGGCTGAAAACAGGGCTGCCGTGATTTTTCGCGCCACTACTGATGACTTCATGACTTCTAATTCCCTTCTGTTGACAACCTCGAAGCTGCTACCTCGCACCCCCGTGGTGCACCGCGTGCGAACTTTTTATCGAAGGACGGGTGATTCCGGTGCTGGATGGCGCCATCGGGGTCCGCTGCTCGTTTACTCCCATCTCTTCTTCTGTCCCAATATTGGGCGCTGCTCCGGCCGGGGCCTGCGGCTGCCTCTGCACCAGCATCTGCATGGCCTGATCGATCGGAATCGTTACCTTCCCGGCATTCTTGTCCAGCCACAGATAGCTGTTGAGCCGGAGGTCCTCCGCCTCGCGCAACAGTTGCAGATCGTGGACGTCATCGTTTTGCAACCGCGGCTCGCGAATCCTCGCCACCCTGACCTGCGATTCGCGCTCGAAAATGTCCTTGGAGGAGGGCTTCATGCCTACCGCCTGATAGGCCCTGGTCATCCGGCTCACTTCCTGACGCTCGGCCTCCACCTGCTGCTTCACCCAGGGGCTCTGAACTTCGATCTTCTTGTCCTGCTCCTCGGCGTACCGGTTGGCGAATTTATAAACCCCGCCAAGGACCACAAAAATTACCACCGCGCCGATGGTGAGAAAAATAAGAAAGGCATAGACGCCGGTCGGATTAATGTCGCGGGTCTCGTGTCCATACTTTCGGTCGGTCGTGGTAAGACCGGAGCTTTGCGGTTTATACGGCTGCATGTTCTGGCTCCAATATCTCCGCCAGTTGCGGATCGTAAGCCGGTATCACCGGACGTGATTTCAGCGTATGAATGAAAGTCGCAATCCAAAGCCCTCCGATGGCAATCGGCGCCAGCAGATAGGCGATGTGGAAGTGCATAAATCCCTGGCTCTCGCGAAAGTTGGGCTCGATCATCCAGTAGAGATCCACGATCCGAACAGCTATGATCCCGGCGCACAGCGGGACCATGAACCCGGGGCGGCGCTTCAAAGTGCGGGAAAGCAGCAACGCGAACGGCACCGCAAACTCGAAGACCACCAGGAAGCGGGAGACCCAGAGCCATCCGCCATTGATGCGATTCAAATACCAGGGAATCTCTTCGGTAAGGTTTCCGGACCAGATAATCAGCCACTGCGAAAACGAGAGATAAGCATAGAGCATCACGAAGGCCAGCATCAGCTTGCCCAAATCATGCAATTCGGTCTTACGCAGAATGGCCCGCACTGGCTCTTCCCGCCCCAGCAACAGAAGAGTAATGATGGATATGGAGAGCGCCGTCAGCCCCTGCCCGGCGAGATAGATCAGGCCATAGATGGTCGAGAACCAGGTCGCATCGAGCGACATCACCCAGTCGACGACCGCAAATGTCATGGTAAGCGAATAGACGACCAGGCCGATGCCGCTCAGGTTCTCCATGATCCTCGTCCAGTCGCGGCGGACCGGATCTTCATCCCGCAAAATCGACCAGCGGCTCAAGGTAAACGAAAATGCCGACCAGATCACGAAATACAGGAAGTAGCGCACATAGAAGAAAGGCAGGTTCAGCATCAATTGTTTGTGCCGCACAATCTGCTGCGCCTCTTCTCCCAGCTTTCCGATATTTTCCGGGGTCCAGGGATAAAGATGATGAGCGTAAAAAACAATGGGCAGACCCAAAACGCACATCAAAGGAAAGGTGCGGCTGCCGGCCTCCAGGATACGCCGAATCACCAATCCCCATTTACCCGCCGAGAGATGATTGACCATCAGGAGCGCCATGCATCCCAGGCTGGCGCCGGTCCAAAGCAGAAATCCGGAGAGCCACCCGCGCATGGCATAGTCCAACGCGCCGGCGCGCTGCGCCGTTGCCTTGGCGCCCAATAGCGTGACCAGCAGCAGAACAATGAGCGCGAAGACGCCAATCAGCAGCGAGGGGCGGAAGTAGCGTTCGAACAGCCATGCCGGGGCGTGGCGATCGCCGGGAAGAGTTTTTGCACGATGCTGATGATGCGCGGTCACTTCTTTTTGCCTCCCTCAGGCGCGCCCTGCCGATGTGGTTGCGAAGGAGCTTGTCGGCCGGTAGAGTTCGCGGTTGGCGCTGAAGGCGGCGCGGCCTCTCCTGCCTGTCCGCTGATTGCGGGCTGCGGATTCGGGCCCGTCCCCGAATTCATGCTGTTCGCTCCCGCCATGCCGCCCTGGCCGGAAAGTTCGGCGTCACTCAATGACTCGCCTTCAATCTGGGCCTGCTGCTGGTCCTTGATTTGCCCGCGCATTCCGGCAGGAACATCGTTGACGCTGGCGTTCTGGCTGAGCTGCAAGGCGCGAATATACGCTGCAATCGCCCAGCGGTCCGCGGGAGCGACCTGCGATTTGTAATCCGGCATCGCGCCCCAGCCATTCGTGATTACATCGTAGTAATGCCCAACCGGGGCATTGACGATGCGCGGTTCGCCGATAAGATTGGCGGCCTTGGCGTATCCGCGCTGCACGATCATTCCGTTTCCATCTCCCACGCGCGAGTGGCAGGGCGAGCAGTAAATGTTGTACCGTTCGCGCCCCCGGTCCATCACGTCTGCAGTGAGCGGGAAAGGAAAGCGGTCTCCGTCTTTCGTGCCAATTTTCCCGGTGTAGTAATAGGTGTCCTCCCGCAACTGGCCGCGGGCCACGGTGCCGGAGACCTGCATGCGCGAGCCCTGGCCATCGGCCCAGAAGGCGCTGCTGCGCAGCGGGATATATTTGGGCTGATTGTGCATGTCCTGGCGGCACGCCGCAAGCAACAGCACCAGGCTGAACGCGCCAAGATGCAGCGCCTTCGCCGGCAAACGTCCGATGAACTGCTTCATGCGGGCCTTCAATTGGGCACCTCCATCACCACGCGAGGCGCAAGTTTTTCCAGGAATTGACGGCTGCGCGAGAGATCGAATTTCGGATCGGAGGCCTCGATGCACAAAAAGAATTTTTCCTTACTGGCAAGCGCGAAATTGGGCGCGTTGAAGACCGGGTGATAGGGCATCGGCAGTCCATTCATCGCCAGCATTCCGACCACCGCGGCGAGCGCCGCGCCCAGCACCGTACATTCAAACGTGACCGGAATAAACGCCGGCCAGGCATGAAAGGGCTTGCCTCCCACGTTGATGGGATAGGCGATAGCGGAGACCCAGTACTCCAGGGCGTATCCTCCCAGGCCGCCAAGAATGCCGCCAATCAGCACGATCAGCGCCACATAGTTCTTGTGAAACCCTATGGCCTCCCCTACTTCCTCGATAGGATAAGGAGTATAGGCGTCCATCTTCCGGTAGCCCTCGGCGTAGGCGCTTTCTGCGGCGTGCACCAGCGCCCCCGGAGTATCGAATTCAGCCAGCAAACCGTAAATTCCTTCGCCAATCATTGCAGGTTTTCCTGTACGGTTGGATTCACTCGAGATTGCGGCAACAACGCGCGCACTTCAAAGATCGAAATTACCGGCAAGATTCGAATGAATATGAAGAAAAGCATTGTAAACAGGCCCAGCGTCCCGATAAAGGTCGCATAGTCCCAACGCGTGGCCTTATAAGTTCCCCAGGAACCGGGCAGGTAGTCGCGATGCAGGCTGGTGACCACGATGACGAACCGCTCCAGCCACATCCCGGTATTGACGATGATGGAGATGATCCACAGCAAAGCCGGATTGGAACGGACGCGCCGCAGCCACAGCGATTGCGGCAGCAAAATGTTGCACAGGATCAGCATCGCGTAAGACCATGACATGGGTCCTAAATAAGCGCGGTTCTTGAACATGAACAACTCGTATTTGTTGCCGCTGTACCACGCCATGAAGGCTTCCATGAAGTAGCCATAAGCGACAATCAGCCCAGTCGCGAGCATCACCTTCGCCATGTTCTGCAGGTGGCGCATGGTGATGAAGTCCTGGAGTCCGAAGGCGGAGCGGACCGGAATCAGCAGCGTGATGACCATGGCAAACCCGGAGTAGATAGCGCCGGCAACGAAATAAGGCGGAAAGATCGTTGTATGCCAGCCCGGAACCACGGAGACCGCGAAATCCCAACTCACCACGGTATGCACCGAGAGCACCAGCGGGGTCGAAATGCCGGCCAGCAGCAGGTAGGCTGTTTCATACCGCGCCCAGTGGCGGGCCGAGCCGCGCCATCCCATTGCCAGGATTCCGTAGACGGTCTGGGCAAACTTACTTTTGGCATTGTCCCGGAAGGTGGCCAAATCGGGAATCAGTCCGGTGAACCAGAAGAGCAAGGAAACCGTGAAGTAAGTGGATACGGCAAAGACGTCCCAGATCAGCGGGCTGCGGAACTGCGGCCACACTCCCATGGTAAGCGGGATGGGGAAGAGCCAGTACGCGGCCAGCCAGGGGCGTCCGGTGTGGACCAGAGGAAAGAGTCCCGCGCACATCACGGCAAAAAGCGTCATGGCCTCGGCGGCGCGATTGATGGATGTGCGCCAACTCTGCTTGAGCAGGAGAAGGATGGCGGAGATCAGGGTGCCGGCGTGGCCGATACCGATCCACCAGACAAAATTGACGATGGCAAAGCCCCAGCCAACGGGAATATCGATTCCCCAGATTCCGACACCGCGCACAAAGAGGTAGGCAACCACGGCTGCCAACATATTGGCGATGCCGAAGGCGATAAGAAAACCAAAAAACCAGCCAAGAGGCGTGCGCTTCGTAAGCACGATGCGCATGATCTTCTCGGTGACCGAGCCGAAGGAATGTCCCGGCGCGATGACCGGGGGCTCCACCAGGTGGCCGGTAACAGGATCTTGCGTGAGGCCTTGGGATGACATCTATGCACTTGCTCCAGCAATTGCGGCGTTATTGGTCGGAAGGGAGGCTTGCTTTCCCTTCTCATCTTTTTTCTGCTCTTCCAATTCGGAGTTCACATTCTGGACCGCCGCGATATACGAGGTGCGCGGGCGGGTATTTACGTCCGTCAGTACTCCATAGTTGCGCGGCTGCTGCTTCAATCGCGAGACGCGGCTCTTAGGATCGTTGATGTTGCCGAAGACGATGGCATCGGTCGGACACGACTGCTGGCAGGCGGTAACGATCTCGCCGTCCCGGATCGGACGCTTGGCGCCGGGGTCCTCCGACTGCAGGCGGACCTCTTCAGTCTCGGCGGTGATGCGCGCCGCATTGATGCGCTGCACGCAATAGGTGCATTTCTCCATCACGCCGCGGCTGCGTACGGTGACGTCGGGATTGCGCAGGCCTTTGAGACTTTCCGTCTCATAGTCCGAATACAGCAGAAAGTTGAAGCGGCGCACCTTGTAAGGGCAGTTGTTGGAGCAGTAACGCGTCCCTACGCAACGGTTATAGACCATCACGTTCAGCCCCTCGGGAGAGTGCACCGTCGCGCCCACCGGACAGACCGGCTCGCAGGGAGCATTCTCGCAATGCTGGCAGAACATGGGCTGGAAGTAGGCGCGCGGATTTTCCAGATCGCCCTGGAAGTAGGTGTCGATGCGGAGCCAATACATCAGCCGTCCGACCTTGACCTGCTCTTTGCCGACCACCGGACTGTTGTTCTCCGCCACACAGGCCACTACGCAACTGTTACACCCAATGCACGAATTAAGATCGATGGCCATGCCCCACGCATAGCCGTCTTTGTAATCATAGTTCGGATAAAGCGTGGTATCGAGTTTGGGGTCATCGTGGCGCTCATGGGCAAAATCCGGGTGCTCCTGGTACTCCTTCAGCGTAGCGTGACGGATAATCCCGCGATTGTAGGGGTTGCTCTCTTCGTCGATTGCCTCCCGGCCTTCCAGAGATTCTTTTCCGCTGCTGTAATGGCTCTGGACAATCGCCAAACGGTGAGTGTCCCCGGTCTTGCGTATCTTCACCCCGGTCACGAACCACGGCGAATTGGAGGCGCGAAGGGCGTTCGCATTGAAACCAATATCATTCCCTACGCGGACCGGGAATTTGCGCCCGCTGCCCAGGTAGACGGTGATGGAATTGTCCGCCAGGCCAGGGACCACCTGCACCGGGGCCAGCACTTTTCGCCCATCCGCCTCAATTTCGATTACATCTTCTTCAGCGAGCCCGTGGTCGAGGGCGGTCTTGGGACCCATCATGGCAGCATTGTCCCAGCAGAGACGGGTCAGCGGCCTGGGAGTCTCCTGCAGCCATCCATTGTTGGCATAGCGGCCGTCGTAAAGCGTGGGATCGGGACGGAACACAACTTCAACGTCATTCTCCGCCAGCGATGGCGCTGCCGGCAGGCTGCCTCCGCGAGCGGTGAGGGCTTTGCCCTGGAATGCCGTATTGGGGATGAATCCATCATGCAGCGCCTTGCGCCAAAAGGCCTCGAAATCGCTTCCGGCCCGGGCGTTCTGCAGCCAGTAAGAGCGGACCGCGTCATACGGCGTGAGCTTCTGCTGGGCGAAGGCTGCAATCATTTCATGCGCGCTGATTCCGCCATAGAGAGGCTCGATCAGCGGCTGCACGATGCTTACCGTGCCATCATGGGCCCGTGCGTCGCTCCAGGACTCCAGGTAGTGGGCCTCATTAATCTGCCATTGCGAGAGGCGCGCGGTCTCATCGTAATAAAAGCCGAGATACACCCGGGTCGCGACCTTCTCCATTGCGGCATCGAATGCAATATCCACCGGCGCGCCATAGACCGGGTTCGTCCCCATGACGACCAGCATGTCCACCTTGCCGGCATTCATATCGCCGACCAGCTCCTTCAAGCCGGCTACTTGCTCTACCGGAACAATCTCAATCGGATCGCTATAGGTGACGGTCTTGCCCACCGCGCCCAACGCGCTATTCAACTGGGCAGCCAGAGCGTGGACTGCTGGGGTCTGCTGCTCGCCCGCCAGCACCACGACCGCGCCATTGGCGCTTCGTAAATCTTTGGCAAGCACTTCAACAAACTTTTGCGCTTCAGGAGCCAATGGTTTGCCGGCAGCGCCTCCGCCGCCGACCGCCGCCAGCAGCGCCGCGGCAAAATTTTGTACTTCAGCGGAGCGCAGCCGGAGGCGATGATCGGCTTTATGTCCGGTGGTGGTGCTCATGCTTTCCACCACATACAGCCGGTTCATCTTCACCCCATCCGCCAGCTTGCGGCGGGCAATGAAATCCCGCGAATAGCGCACGAAGCCGGGGAACTGGGCGTTGGAGAGGAAGTCCGCATCCAGCGAGAGGACCACGTCGGCGGCATCCATCTTGTACTGCGGCTCTACATATTGACCAAAGGCGGCCTTGGCGCCGGCCCGCGCCGAATCGCGATTGACCGCGTCAAACTGATACCACTTGGCCTGTGGCATGGAACGCAGCAGCCCGGCAATCTGGTTTGCCAGGGTGGGAGAAACCACAGTTCCGGTCAGGAAGCGAAGGCCTGCTCCCTGCCTTCCCCGATTTTTTTCCAGGTAGTCATTCACGAATGCCTGAAAATCTCCCCAGCTCCGGGTCCCATCGAGGTAGGCGACCCGCTGCGTACGGTCCGGATCATACAAATCGAGAATAGAGCCCTGGGCATAAACGTCGGTTGCGCCCGCGGAAGCCGGATGCTGCGGATTGCCTTCAATTTTCGTAGGACGAAACTCATTGCTCTTCACCAACAGCGGCTGCCCTCCGGTAGGGAAAGGCATGATGGTGGAAAAGAACATGGGCCGTCCGGGAATAAGGTCCTCCGGCTGCCTCACATAAGGGACGATCGGCTCAATCGGCTGCTTGGTGCAGGCGCTCAGCCCGGCCAGCGCCATAGAGGCGCCCATCAGCTTCAAAAAGCCGCGACGCGAAACCGGGTCCAGCCACTCCGAGGTCTGGCGCGGGAATTCATTGCGCAGCATCTCGTCGAATTCTTCCGACCCGGCGGCCTCCTCCAGACTGCGCCAGTACCCTTTGCCCTTTTCGGTAGAGAGCTTTGCGCGGACCTCGGCCAGGGTAAGCTTAGGCTTTTTCTTCCCGGAGACGGCGCGGTCGGTATTCGCCGTCTTGATTTGCACTAGCTGATGCTCGATCTCGTTCGCCATTTTTTCGGCTTCAACTCCGGACTAGCGCGGGCAGCGCCCGCAAATTCTTTATTTTATCGATGACAAGTTTCGCAACTGGTCAAATTATACGGATCGCGTATGTGGTACTTATCGATCAGGTATTTGCCTAAAGCGATTTGCCCGACAAACTTTACCGGGCGCTCTATGGGCTTTCCGCTACGCGGCAGCACGGGGACCTGGTTTTCGCCGCCCACCGCGCAATTGCCAGTGCCGTCTTCGCAATACACCGGACTCTCTTTGCTGGGGCCGCGCCAGCCAATGTTAAAAATCAAATCTCCGCGCGGACGCACGAACTTGGCGGGATTGCGATGGCAATCCAGGCACCATTCCATTTGCAGCGAAGCGTGCTGGTACATCAGCGGCATCTCGTCCACCGGCCCGTGACAGGAGGCGCAACCCACTCCCTTATTTACATGGATCCGGTGATTGAAATAGACATAATCCGGCAGATCGTGGATGCGCGTCCACCAGATCGGCTTGTTTTCGCGATAGCTGTAACGCACCGGCTCGAGCAAATCGGCGTTGGTCCATATCTCCGAATGGCAATTCATGCAGGTCTTGGTCGGAGGAATCCCGGCGAAGCTGGAATTTTCGACGGAAGTGTGGCAATAACGGCAATCCAGGCCTAATCCGGCAACATGGTGCTGATGGCTGAAGGGGACCGGCTGCTCCAGCCGTTCGCCCTGGCGCGTGACCCAGGGAGAGCGTTGCAATTCCAAAAGGGAAAGCCCGACGGCAGTGGCCACCAATCCAACGAGCACGAGGCTGATCCGTGCATATCCATTTGCACCACGGTTGAAGACTTGAGGCATTTATTTTTTCCGAATCGCAAACGCACAGGGTTTCCGGCAGAAAACCCGATTATAAAAATTAGAAATTGTAAGCAGCTTCAAACTTCATCAGGAAAACGGATGATTATAACAGGAGCAACTTCTCTGTCATGTGGAAAGAATATTTTTTGCAAAAATTATTCATCACCATCATTTACAAAAGTCATACGCGCAGCGCAAAAAAACCTTCGCAATTTTGGCTTGACCGGATTTGGGCCTCCTTGCGCTTCAACTCCGCATCACCAGCAGCTTGCGCTCGGTCATCTCTTCCATCGCATAGCGCACGCCCTCGCGCCCGCTGCCGGAATTTTTGGTCCCGCCATAAGGCATGTGGTCGATGCGAAAGGTGGGGACATCATTCACGATCAGCCCTCCAACCTGCAGCTCCTCGTAAGCGTGAAAAATTATTCTGGCATCATTGGTGAAAATTCCGGCCTGCAATCCATACGCGGAATCGTTGGTCATGGCGATCGCCTGCTCCACGGAATCGTAAGGCTCAACGGTGACTACCGGCGCGAATATCTCTTCACAGTTGACCTTCATGTTGGGTTTAGTCCCGGTAAGCACTACAGGAGCAAGGAGCGAGTTCTTGCGCTCTCCGCCGCAAAGCAGCGTGGCCCCCGCGGCAACCGCCTCTCGCACCCATGACTCCGCGCGCTCCGCGTCCGATTCCCGGATGAGCGGACCGATATCGGTGCCCTCATCCAGCGGATCGCCGGCCTTCAACATGCCCACCTTGGCCACAAGGCTCTCCACAAACGGAGCGTAGACCTGACTTTGAACCAGGATCCGCTGCACCGATATGCAGCTCTGCCCGGCGTAGGAGAAGCCTCCAGCGGCGCAGCGTTCCGCAGCAAAATCGATTTGCGCATCGCTATGCACGATCGCGGCGGCGTTTCCTCCCAGCTCCAGCACGACTTTCTTTTTCCCGCTCTGCTGTTTTAACTGCCATCCTACCCGGGAGCTTCCGGTAAAGCTCAACAAGACAAGCCGATCGTCGGTGACGAGTTCCCCGGCATCTTCATTGCGGAGTGGCAGGATATTCAATGCGCCCGCCGGCCAGCCCGCCTCTTGTATCAACTCTCCCAGCATGAGCGCGCAAAACGGAGTTTGCGGGGCCGGCTTCAATACCATACTGCACCCGGCGGCGATTGCAGGTGCGACTTTATGCGCCACCAGGTTCAGAGGAAAATTAAAAGGCGTAATCGCCGCAATCGGGCCTAAAGGAAAACGGCGCACCAGCCCCCAACGATCGGCGCTGGAGGCCTGCAGGTCCATAGGCAGAAACTCCCCTGTAATCCGTCCGGCCTCTTCGGCGGCAACGGCAAATGTAAAGATCGCCCGCTCCACTTCCAACCGCGCTGCCTTGAGCGGCTTGCCCGCTTCGAGGGCCATCATTCGGGCAAACTCCTCGCGATGATCGGAAATTTCCCGCGACGTCGCCGCCAGGACTTGTTGCCTGCGGTAAGCGGGCAGCTTGCGCGTGACTTCAAAGGCTTTTACGGCGGCTGAGATGGCGGCGCGAAGGTCTTCTTTGCCCGCCCGATCCACTGTCCCAACCTCGCTGCCATCGTAAGGAGAGCGGACCGGCTCAGGGCTTCCCTGCACCCACTGCCCATCCAGCAAAAAACCTTGTTTCAACCATTGCACCGCTTGCGCCATGATCGCCCGGGACCTCCCATCTCTCACGTTGGACGGCACGCCATTAACAGCCAGAGTTCGTCGTTCGGCGAGGCACCCGTCAGAGAGGATTCCTACATCATAGTGTGCAGATTTGCTCGCGCCAGCCCCTCTCTCTATCATCAGGGGTGAGACCGACCTCTCCTATGGACCGATATATCTGCATCCACTGCCATTTTTACCAGCCGCCGCGGGAAAATCCCTGGCTGGAATTCGTTGAACTTCAGGACTCCGCGTATCCATTCCACGATTGGAATGAACGTATTACGGCTGAATGTTATGCCCCCAATGCCGCTTCCAGAATACTGGATGGCGAGGGACACATCTTACGGATCGCCAATAATTACTCGCGCATCAGCTTTAACTTCGGTCCTACCTTACTCTCGTGGATGCAGGCGAAATCCCCCCACGTCTACCGCTGCATCCTGGCGGCAGACAAAGAAAGCCGGGAACGTTTCTCTGGCCATGGCTCCGCGATGGCCCAGGCCTACAACCACATGATCCTGCCGCTGGCCAACCGCCGCGACAAATATACCCAGGTGCGCTGGGGCATTCGGGATTTCGAGCAGCGTTTCGGACGCCTTCCCGAAGGCATGTGGCTGCCGGAAACCGCTGTCGACATGGAGACGCTCGATATTCTCGCGCAGCAAGGGATCAAATTCACCGTGCTTTCGCCCTACCAGGCGGGACGAGTGAAGAAGATTGGGGGGCGCAACTCCCGGGACGTGAGTGGGGGGCGGATCGATCCCACCCGTCCTTATCTGGTAAGGCTGCCTGAGGGACGCAGCATCGCGGTCTTCTTCTATGATGGCCCGATCTCCCGCGCGGTGGCATTCGAGCGCCTGCTGAATAGCGGAGAAGCCCTGGCCCACCGCATGGCTGCGGGCTTCGCGGAAGACCGCGATTGGCCCCAGCTCATGCATATTGCAACCGACGGAGAGAGCTATGGCCATCATCATCGCCACGGGGACATGGCGCTGGCCTATGCCCTGAAGTACATCGAGACCAGCGAGATCGCAACGCTCACGAATTACGGCGAGTACCTGGAGAAATTTCCTCCCGCCCAGGAAGTGCAGATCCTCGAGAACACAGCCTGGAGCTGCGCCCATGGGGTGGAGCGATGGAACGGCGATTGCGGCTGCAATGCGGGAAACGCTCTGTGGAACCAGCGCTGGCGCGGCCCGCTGCGGGAGGCTTTGAACTGGCTGCGGGATTTCTGTGTCCCGTTTTACGAGCGGAAGGGGGAGGAACTCTTCCATGATCCGTGGCGCGCCCGCGACGAGTACATCCAGGTTGTTCTGGACCGCTCCCCGGAGACGATGGATAGATTTTTCGCCTCGCAAGCGAAACGCCAGCTCACCGCGGCGGAAAGGGTCACCGCTCTCAAGCTGCTTGAGCTTCAACGCCACGCCATGCTCATGTATACCAGCTGCGGCTGGTTCTTCGACGAGATTTCCGGGATCGAAACCGTTCAGATCATCCAATATGCGGGGCGAGTGATCCAGCTGGCGCAGGACCTTTTCGCCACGGAGGGTGGAGCCGAGATCGAATCGAGGTTCCTGGAGCTGCTCGCTCTGGCAAAGAGCAATATTGCGGAAAATCAGGACGGGGCGGAGATTTATCGCCGGTCGGTAAAGCCTTCCATCATTGGCCTGGAGCAGGTTGCGGCCCACTACGCCATCAGCTCGGTATTTGAAACCGGCGTACCCATCTACAGCTATGCGATTGAGCCCAAGGACTACAAGGCCATGATCTCCGGCAAATCGCAACTGGTGGTGGGCCACGCGGATGTGCGCTCGCGCATTACCCAGGAATGCGAGCACGTCAGCTTTGCGGTGCTGCATCTGGGCGATCACAATCTTAATGCCGGAGTGCGGACGTACAAGGGGCCGGAGGAATATCAGAAGCTGCTGCAGGACGCGAGCTACGCATATTCCCGCGCCGATATCCCACAGCTGATTCGCCTGCTCGACCGCCATTTCGATGGCGTAAGCTACTCGCTGAAATCGCTCTTTCGCGATGAGCAGCGGCGCATCCTCGATAGCATCCTGCGCACCACGCTGCTGGACGTTGAAAACGGCTTCCGGACGATCTACGATCAGCACGCCCCCTTGATCCGTTTTTTGAATGACGTAAATATTCCGCAGCCCAAGGCGCTGGCCATCTCCGCGGAATTCGTGCTCAACTCCAGTCTGCGTCGCTGCTTCGAAGCCGAGTACCTCGACTTGCAGCGCATCTATATGCTGCTGGAGCAATCCTCGGCGGAACGAATTCCCCTGGACGGACCGGGGCTGGCGTATTCCCTGGAGAAAAATCTTTCGCGGCTTATGGAACGCTTCTCCAACAAACCGCAAAATTCCGGACTGCTGAAAAAGATCGATGCCACCCTCGACCTCGTTTCCCGAATTCCTTTTCCAGTGAACCTTTGGCGGGTACAAAACCTCTATTACGAATTAGCGCATACTTGCTTCCCGCCAAGTTCCGGAATAGACGAGGACCATGGAAGAGAGTGGGCCGGGCATTTCCTCTCCCTGGGACGCAAACTCTGGATCCGGGTTGAACAATTAAAACCAGCGCAGGAAGCGGCAGTAGCGAGTTGATGGAGGCATTTATGAAGAGCTCGAATATTAAAAAACTGGGGATGGCTTCGGCCGCGGCCGGCTTTATGGCCGGCGCTGCTGCCGGCGCGGTGGTTGGCCTGGGCGCGCTTTATCGCTCGCGAAACGCATATAACCTGCAAGGCAAAGTGGTGCTTATCACCGGTGGCTCGCGCGGCCTGGGACTGGCCCTGGCCGAGGAGTTTGCCGCGAAAGGGGCGCGCATCATGATCTGCGCCCGCGAACAGGAGGAGCTCTCCCGGGCACGCGTTCATCTCCAGCAGCGTGGGGCCGAGGTGCTGGACATCGTCTGTGACGTGAGTGACCGCGAAAGCGTGCGCCAGATGGTGGAGCAGGCCCAGCAGCGCCTGGGAAGAATCGATGTTCTGGTCAACAATGCCGGCATTATCGGCGTTGGCCCCTTCGAGGAACAGACCCCGGCAGACTATGAAGAAGCGCTCAATACCAACTTCTGGGGCGTGGTCAACACTACATTGGCGGTATTGCCGGAGATGCGGCAGAAAAAATCAGGGCGCATCGTGAACATCACCTCCATTGGAGGAAAGGTCAGCGTGCCTCATCTGCTGCCGTATAGCTGCGCCAAATTCGCCGCGGTAGCTTTTTCCGAAGGACTGCGCGCCGAGATCAAGCGGGAAGGCATCTCGGTGACAACCATTGTTCCCGGGCTGATGCGCACCGGCTCTTATCTGAATGCGGATTTCAAAGGCAAGCACCAGGCAGAGTTTGGCTGGTTCAGCCTGAGCTCTACTTCGCCGCTGACGGCCATTGCGGCGCAACGCGCTGCCCGCCAGATCGTAAAGGCCACCATTCATGGGGACGCGGAGCTCATCATTACCTGGCAGGCCGAACTGCTGGCGCGTTTTCATGGGCTGTTTCCTGGCCTGACATCTGACATCCTTGCGCTCGTCAATCGCACCTTACCTAAAGGAGATGGCGGCGCAACCGCAAAGCGCAAAGGATGGCAGAGCGAGAGTCTGCTCACGCGCTCTCCTTTGACCATGCTGGGACGTAAGGCAGCTCTCAGGTATAACGAGGGACCCGCCGCGATCTGATTCTTAAATCTGGAACCCAGATCAGGAGTTTTGCATGACTACCCGGTCGTCTGCCCGCGGCCACGAAGTTTCGGCAAGAAGGCGCGCAATCCAAAATCGATCCATTCCCAAACTGGCGCGGAAAAACGTAAAATCGCGCAGCCGCAATGCCGCTTCGAAGTCAGGCTCAGGGAACAACCAATCCAGCAGTTCACGCTCCTCCCAGAGCAGGCAGGGCTCCGGCAAATCCCGGACTTCATCGAGCAGCGGACGGAAGACTTCGAGCGGCAGCCGGTCTGGTTCCTCGCGAAAGTCATCCCGGACAGTTGGCGCAAAGAGCAACACAACTACCGCCCGCAGCAGTGGGACCCGGAGCAAGGCCAAAACCGGGAACCGTACCACCGGCAGGGCTGCGGCGTAATGCTGCCAGACGACAGAGAATGCGGAGCAACATCGAGGGCATTACGATTTGACTCGCAGGCTGGACTTCGCGTTCTTTGTCGCTTGACCTCTCATCGAAGAACACTGAGGAACCAACCGGATCCCGATAGTCCCGACGAGCCTCCGGTCCCAATCGAAGAACCTCCGCCCACCCCGGATAGCGATCCTCCAAGCCCGGTCCGCGAACCGGAACCCACTCCGCCTGGGCGGCGATAGCCCCACTTCGTCGTCCCGAGAACGTCATTTGAAAAACCAGAGACCCTGCCTCGTATAATCGAGTGCTTGAGCACTAAAGTGAGTACCAATCCACTCGAGGAAATCCCACTTGGATAATCTGGCGCCCGGATGGGCAGCGAAGCGTTACCTTTTTTTTATTACGCTGCTCTGGCTTTTGATCTATACCCCTGGCCTTTTTCGCCCCGCCCTGCTCGATGATGCCGATTCCGTCCACGCCGAGGCCGCACGCGAGATGCTGGTGCGACACGACTGGGTGACGCTTTATATCGATGGAATTCGCTACCTGGAGAAGGCGCCGCTGATGTATTGGGGGATCGCCTCCAGCTTCAAGATCTTTGGCCTGCACGAATGGGCGGCTCGATTGCCGCTGATGCTGGGCGTGCTGGCCCTTCTGCTCGTCGCTTTCCGCATCGGGCGTAAATGTTTTGGCAATTACGGCGGCTTTTGCGCTGCGGCGATTTTAGCCACCAGCTTCGGCCCTTATATCTTTACTCGCATCCTGATCCCCGACATTCTGGTCGCGCTCTGGCTCACGCTCACCATGGGATTTTTTCTTGACAGCCTGGAGGGAGAGAGGCCTTCGCGAAGCTCCTGCTGGGGGATGGCGGCAGCCATTGCCTTTAACGTCCTCACCAAAGGGCTGATTGGGATCGTCTTCCCCGTCACCATCGTTATTTTGTTTTTTTTACTCACTCGCTCTTTGTCGCGCCTGTGGAAAATGCGCCTGCTCTCCAGCAGCGCAATCTTTCTGGCAATTGCCGCTCCCTGGCACATCCTGGCCGGATTGCATAACCCTTCGCAGGGAAATGTGAAGGGGTTCTTCTGGTTTTATTTTGTCAATGAACATTTCCTTCGCTACCTGAACAAGCGTGTGCCCCGCGACTATGACACCGTGCCTCTCTTGCTCTTCTGGGGACTGATGCTGGTTTGGCTATTGCCATGGAGCGCATTTCTCTTCAACGCGCTGCGCCGGGTGCCGCTCCGCATCCGCGAGTTCCGCCTGGAAATGCCCAGCTATTTGCGCGCCAATCTGCTGTTTGCCATTTGGGCGCTGGTCATTTTAGTGTTCTTCAGCTTTTCCACGCGACAGGAGTATTACGTGCTGCCTGCCATTCCAGCGCTCGCTCTGCTGATCGGTGGCTGGCTGGCCCATGAAGCCGAATCTCCAATCAAAAGCAAAGAACGCCGCAGAGGAAGGACGGCCTCCGCTGTATTCATGGGCATTGGCATTGTGGTCTTCGTGATTACCTTTTCGCTGGTGATGCTGTCGAAACGACCGCCTGCAGGCTCTGACTTGGCGCAACTGCTCACAAAAAATCCGGGAGAATACGCTCTCTCGTTTGGCCATATCTTCGATCTCACTCCTCAGGCGATGGGGTTCTTCCGCACTCCGCTTCTCGCCACCGGATTTGCTTTCCTTATTGCGACTACCTCCAGCTGGCTCCTTCGCAAAGCTGGGCTGGCGCGAGAGGCCAACCGCTCTCTCCTGGTCATGATGATTGCGGTGCTTTACTCCGCCCAGATTGGGCTGATCCTTTTTGAGCCAATCCTCTCTTCCAAAGCGCTGGCGATCGCGATCCGCGAGCAGGGACTGAAGCCTCAGGATGTGATCGTCATCAATGGCGAGTACGAGGCGGGATCCACCCTCAACTTCTATTTGCAGCACCAGGTCAGGATCCTGAATGGCCGCAGTTCTAATCTGTGGTATGGCTCATTCTTCCCCGATGCTCCTCAGATTTTTTATGACAATGCGGGATTTGCCGGGCTTTGGAATGGCCCCGGGCGTGTCTTCCTCTGGACCGAGCAGGACAAGGTCCCACATGAAATTGAGGGCCATTTTGAAGTTGTAGGGAGGAGCGGAGGCAAGCTGATTCTCAGCAATGGAAGCCACTGATTCACCAAGCCATCATTAGACTGCGCTCAGAAAACGCTAAGTCAGTGATTCTTCCGTCTCGTGGGAAACAGCGTAGGAGGCTTCTGAAAGCACCGCAGAAGCAGGATAGATTTTGCCGTTCCGTAAAAGGAAGCGGTCTCCGCGCCAAACAATCGTATCGTCCGCGAAACTCCCGATCCACACCAGTAAAGCGATCGAATCACGCAGCGGCAGCAGCCAAAGATTTCTCAGGACTGAGCGGTCTCCGAGGACCACGCCACCGACGTAGAATGCGAGCGCAACACGCGCCAGCAAAACAACTCCCAACGCCGCGACGCTGGGCCAGGCCCCCTTGGCAAACAGCATTGCCAGAAGGGCCCAGGGCAGGCCGAAGGTGAGCATAAGGCCGGCGTACCCGGTTTTGCGCGAGTCGCGAGTACTGCGCGCCCAGCGCATCTGGTGCTCCCAAAAAGCCTTGAAGCTGTAAGCCGGCAGGAAGGTCTCAACCACCTCGGATGAGAGCATGACCTTATATCCCGCAGCCGATATTCTGAGGCCCAGTTCGAAGTCATCGGCGAGATAATCCACGATCGACTCGAAACCGCCGATCTTCTCAATCGCTTTGCGCCGCATCGCCAGAGTGGAGCCTAAGGCGAAGTGCAGTCCGCCTTCAATCTTTCGGGCGGTGAGCACCCCAGGAATAAAGTCCGTAGATATCCCTAAACCTTCAAGTCTCGAGCCCAGAGTTGGGGCCGGGATCCCGCGATAAGGGGCCGTAACCATCCCGACATTCCGATCGGCAAAATGCGCAATCACTCGTTTCAGATATTTTGGCGGGACCTTGATGTCGCTGTCGTTTACCACGACAATATCGTAGCGGGCATAGGAGAGCATCTGAATCAGATTGCTGACCTTGCGATTTGTGCCCAGCACGTCTGGGCAAACCACCAGGCGAATCTGCTGTTGAGGAAACTCCGCCATTAATCGCCGGACCAGCGGCACGGCATCATCGTTCTCGTCACTGACTCCAAAGATGATCTCGTACTCGCCGTATTCCTGCAGGCAGTGACTGCGAAAGCTGGAATAAATCTCCCGGTCCGCCCCCTTCAACGGCTTCAGGATCGAAACCGGCGGATTGAACTGCTGGTTCTTTTGCTCGAAGCGCAGAGTGGACCTGCGGAAACTCAGGGCGCTCCACAAAGAGAGCAGATAATAACCCAATCCGCAGAGAGCAAAAAACCAGAGCGCGACTTCCAGATATGTCCGGAGCAAGGGCATGGGATTCTCTATCTTCGCATTGGACAGGCCGAATCGGCTAGGGGGTCAGTCCGAAAATCTCTAAGTTATTCATAACGAAGGGCCTCAATAGGGTCCAAATTGGCCGCTTTCCAGGCCGGGTAGATGCCGAAAATTAACCCGATGGTACAGGCCACACAGAAGGCGAGCAGGGTCCAAAACAGTGACATGGTGGCGGGCAACGAATGGAAAGCGCTTCTGATAGCCAAGGTAATAACTCCTCCCACGAAGATGCCAATGATGCCGCCAATCGCGCAAAGCGTGATCGCCTCGAGGGTAAATTGAAAAAGAATGTTCTTTTTGGTCGCGCCAATGGCCTTGCGGACGCCTATTTCCCGGGTGCGTTCGGTCACGGAAACCAGCATGATATTCATCACCCCGACCCCGCCCACAATCAATCCCACGCTGGAGACGGCAAACATGAAGACGAAGATGCCGCCCGTAACCTGGTTCCACAGGTCGCTCAGTGAATCCGGGGTAAAAATGGCGAAATTGTCCGGCTGATTGAAACGCAGCTTGCGATGCCGCCGGAGTACCTCACGCATCTCGTCCTTCACCTTCTCGACATTGGCTTCGGAATCCGCCTTCACGCTGATCCAGAAATCTTTCATCTCGGGATGCAGTTTATGAAAGGTGCGCAGAGGAAAATAAACGATATTGTCTTCCGGGTTCTTTCCTCCTCCAATTCCCGACTTGCGCTTCTCGGTGACGCCAATCACGGTAAAGAGCTCGCCATCGATGGTCAGTTCCTTGCCCAGGGCCGACCGGTCTTCGAACAGGGCGTCGGCGGTATCATGGCCGATCACAATCACGTTGGCGGCGCGCTCATCCTCGGCATCGTTGAACATGCGCCCTTCCTGCAGGGCCAGGTCGTACACGTCCTTCACCGAGGCGGTATCGCCCTCCAGAATGGTGCTCTTGATTTTCTTGCCCTGATATTTAAGCGAGTAGGTCCCAACACCAAACTGAGGTTGAAAATAGCGCAATCCGGCGGCAACCGACTCCACGTAAGCAAGGTCTCGCATGGCCAGCGCGTCCTCCAGCGAGAGCTCCTTGCGCGTAAGCTGCTCGCTGGTAGGACGGCCGAATTGGATGCCAAAGCGGTAGGCCCAGATCACCTTCGTCCCCAGCTCGGCGACCTGCTGCTGAATGGTTGCGTTCAGCCCGCGCACTACAGAGGAGATGGCGATCACGGTCATTACGCCGATCACGATGCCGAGGACGGTCAGTCCGGAACGCAGCTTGTTCTTGACGATGGTGTCCATCGCCATCCGCACCGTTTGACCATAATCCTTGCTTCGCATTTTCGTTCCGGTTCCTGTTACAGCTCCGAGCGCAGGGCGACGATCGGATCCAGCATAGCCGCCTTCTTGGCCGGATAGACCCCAAAGAATATTCCAACGCTTGCCGAGACGATCACCCCCGCGATGACCGCCCAAAATGCCACTGAAGAAGGCATGCCGATCAAAAGCGTTACGGTCTTTGCCACCACTATTCCCAAAACGATGCCCAATATGCCGCCGACCAGCGAGATCGTCCCGGACTCGATGAGGAATTGGTTCAAGACGTCGCGGCGCTTGGCCCCCAGCGCCTTGCGGATGCCGATCTCACGGGTCCGTTCCGTGACCGAAACCAGCATGATGTTCATGATCACGATTCCGCCTACGATCAGGGAGATTGAGGCGATGGCAATCGTTACCAGGAAGAAATTCTGGCTGATGCTGGTCCAGATGCTCAAGAAGGTATCGTTGGTGGCGAGCTCAAAGCTGTCCGGCTTGGCGGGCGTATCGTGACGCCGGGTACGCAGGATCACACGCGTCTGGTCGAGGGCGTCGGACAATTCATTTCCCACTCCATAGGCTTTGCCCCAGATTTGGACGGAGTTATGGGCGCCGTATTTGGCCTGATAGGTCGTGATCGGCATCATGACCCAGTTGTCGCGGCTCCGGCCAAAGGTGCTGCCCTCTTTCTTGCCCACCCCGATGATCAGGTAGGTATCCCCATCCACCCGTATCTCTTTGCCGATTGGGTCGACCGAGCCCACCAGGTTTTCATAGATGTCATGGCCTATCACCACCGCGCGGGCCGCGGCTCGTACATCATAGTCGGTAATGCTGCGCCCCATAATCAGGTCGAGGTCATAGATAGGCGCCATGGTGTCGGTCCATCCACGCACTTCGGTATCGCTGGTGGATTCCTGGCCAAACTTTATCTTGCCGTTCTGGTTTGCAAGCGTGGCCGCGACCATCTTGCAGGCGGAGCATTCCTCCCGGACAGCCTGATAATCCGCCATCTCAATATCTTTTCTCTTGAGCGCCTCCAGATAGTCTTCCACCTTAAAGCTGACCCGCGGGGTCTTGTTCACATTGAAGACGTCCGCTCCATAACGGAATACTCTTTCCGCAACATAGCCATTGATGCCGTTTACAAACGTGACTACGGCAATGACCGAGGAGACGCCAATCACCACCCCCAGCAGGGTGAGCACCGAGCGCAGTTTGTTTGCCCAGAGCGACTGCAGCGCAATTCGCATGGCTTCAGAGATATTCATGATCGAAGAGCTGGCGCGGAATCCTGCTTAGAATACGCGAATACCAGTAGTTTTGTTGCGGAAAGCGCGCGAATCCTGCCTTTATATTCCAGCACCGACGAACTATAATGAAAGGGTTGGTAATCGGACCGGACGATCGCTGCCATGCGAATGCGTGGGAGAGGAAAGTCCGAACTCCAAAGAGCGGTGTGCCGGATAACGTCCGGGGTCCCAGCTTCAAGGCTGGGATACGGCCAGTGCCACAGAAAATAAACCGCCTTATTCGTAAGGTAAGGGTGAAAAGGTGCGGTAAGAGCGCACCGCCTGTTCAGTAATGGGCAGGGCCAGGTAAACCCCACACGGAGCAAGACCAAATAGGGAGGGAGCTGGCTTTTCGCTGGCGCGTGCCTGCTCGGCGCGCTTGAACCTTCGGGTAGGTCGCTGGAGCCCGGCAGTAATGCCGGGCCAAGAGGAATGATCGTCATCCCGGCTTGCCGGGACACAGAATTCGGCTTACAGGTCCGTTCCACCAATATGGCCCTGCTGTCCTAACCGGAGAGCAGGGCTTTCAAATTTCTGTCACGAAACTTGCGGTTTTATCTGGCGCCCCAGGCAATGCTGTCCGCCAGGACCGGCGGGCTGGCGCGGCGCAACGAGCGGCCCCGATGTAACGGCCGACTGGATGCGACTTCAGCCGATTGTTCCTGGGAGGTACGCAGGCTGGCGACGACCGGGGTTATCTCCAGGCTAAGGTCTTGGGCATGCATCTTATAGTCTCCCGCAAAGCGGACATGCGCGGTCGCCTGCGAGGCGGTTTGCAGCCACATTCCGGAGACCTCTCCAAAATCAAAGGTGATATGCACATCCTTCAGCCAGAATGACGGGCTTTTGACCGGCTCGCCTTCCAGATGCAGAATCTCAAAGCTGGCGCTGTCTACCCAGACGTCCGCTTTAATCAGCCTTTTGTCGTCTCTTTTTGGCGAAGCGTGCAGGAGATAACAATCCCGACCTTTAAAAGAGTCCCTTTTTACCAGCGCGAAGTTGTAATTTTGCTCGGTCATCATGGCGCTTTCGGGATCTTTGGCTATCTCTACCTCGTGCTCCAGGACTTTGCGCACCACCTTTTCACCCATCCCTCCGCTGGTCTGCGCAATGTCATAGCTCTTCTGGTTGGGCGGCAGGAAATTCACCCGGGCCAGGACCTGGGTTTTGGGAGCGGTTTCGCCATGGCCGTAAAGCGTGTAGGCGCGAGTGACCGTATACGGACGGATGTTGGCATGGTTCTGTTCCAATTTTTCGGTCATGCGCTGCACAATCGTCTGCAGCAATTCCGAGTTGGAAATCGGGTTCTGTTCCGCCGCGCACTTGGGCAGAGGCAGATATCCGGTCACCATAAGGAACAGGACCGCTGCCGGGACAGACGACTTCACGATCTTGCCAGGGCCAAACATCCAGAACTCCAGTTGTGGAACGTACAATCTGTTAGAAGCGCTTTGTAGGCTGTGGGGAGGGCCGAAAAAAGGAAAAAAGTTCTGCTGGCCAGCTACTTTGGAGGAGGAAATCGTACCCTTGGGGAGTTAAGGAAAGCAACCCCGAAGAGCCTCGCTTTTCGGGGTTGCTTCTACCACTAAGAAGCAGCCACTGCAGCCTTGGCCCGCCGCTCCGCATATAGCGGGAATTGCTCGGATAATTCAAAGACCTGGCGGCGTATGCGGGAGAGGACCTTGGCATCTTCCCGGTGCAGCAGCGCCTCGCCGATCCAGATGGCTATTTGCCGCATCTCCGGTTCTTTCATTCCCCGCGTGGTAAGCGCCGGCGTCCCGATCCGGATGCCGCTGGGCTTTAATGGCGGATTGGTGTCGAAGGGGATGGCATTTTTGTTTACCGTAATCCCGGCTTCGCCCAGGGCCTTCTCTGCGTCGCTGCCCAGGATGCCCTTCGCAAACACATCCATCAACAGGAGGTGGGTATCCGTCCCTCCGGATACAATGCGGAAGCCTTCACTCTGCAGCGCATCGGCCATGGCTTTGGCATTGGCGACAATCTGCCGCGCATAATCCTTGAAGCTGGGCGCCAGTGCCTCTTTGAAGGCAACTGCCTTGGCCGCAATGATATGCACCAAGGGTCCGCCCTGGTGTCCGGGGAAGACGCTTTTGTCCACTGCGGCGGCATATTCCTGCTGGCACAGGACCAGTCCTGCGCGCGGGCCGCGCAGCGTTTTATGGGTCGTGCTGGTAACGATTTGCGCATGGGGGACAGGCGAAGGGTGCACCCCGCCGGCAACCAATCCGGCGAAATGGGCCATATCCACGATGAAGATTGCCCCGCATCGATCGGCGATCTGGCGCATGCGGGGAAAATCGAAGATGCGGGAATAGGCGCTCCCGCCGCCAATGATGACCTTGGGCTTCTCCTGCATGGCTGTCGCTTCGAGCTGGTCATAATCGATGCGCTCCGTGTCCTTCCGGACCCCATAAGAGACCACGCGGTAAAGCTTGCCGGAAAAGTTCAGCTTGTGGCCGTGGGTGAGATGTCCACCATGGGCCAGGTCGAGGCCAAGAATGGTGTCGCCGGGCTGCAGCACCGCCGAATATGCGGCGGCGTTGGCCTGAGACCCTGAATGTGGCTGCACGTTTGCGTGCGCGGCCCCAAAGAGCTGCTTCACCCGGTCGCGGGCGAGGTTTTCCACCACGTCGGCAAATTCGCATCCGCCGTAGTAGCGCCTTCCCGGATAGCCTTCGGCATATTTATTGGTGAAGACGCTGCCCGCGGCCTCCAATACGGCTTCGCTGACAAAGTTTTCCGAGGCGATCAGTTCCAGTCCCTCGTGTTGCCGCCGCTGCTCATTTTCAATCGCCGCAGCGACCTCCGGGTCGAACTCAACCAAAGAAAGCTCCCGCTCATTCTTGCGCATTAGACCATCTTCTCCCCAATCGATTTCGCCTGCGTAAACAGATAAAGGTAATCCGGACCGCCGGCCTTGGAGTCTGTCCCTGACATATTGAAGCCCCCAAAAGGATGGGCGCCAACCATGGCCCCGGTGCATTTGCGATTGATATACAAATTGCCGACGTGGAAGTCGCGCTTGGCGCGCTCGATCTTCTCGGCGGAAGCGCTGTACACCGCGCCGGTAAGCCCGTATTCCGTGTTGTTGGCGATGTTCAGGGCATCGTCAAAGCCGTGGGCCTGGATCACCGCCAGCACCGGGCCGAAGATCTCTTCCTGCGCGATTCTCCCGCTGCGGGCTACATCGGCGAAGACGGTGGGCGCAATATAATAGCCCTCTTCTATATTGACTCGACCGCCGCCCCAGATCAGATTGCCTTCCTTCTTGCCAATCTCGATGTAATTCAGAATGGAGCGCATTGCGCCCTCGCTCACCACCGGCCCCATAGGATAGTTCTCCGCCGGATCGCCAACTTTGATCCCGGAGGCCCTTTCCCTCAGCCGCTCCAGAAAAATATCGTAGATTCTCTCGTCAACGATGGCGCGCGAACAGGCCGAGCATTTTTGCCCATTGAAGCCAAAGGCGGAGGCGGCGACACCCTCTACGGCAGCGTCAACATCCGCATCTTCGCAGACGATAATCGAGTCTTTGCCGCCCATTTCCAGGATGGTGCGCTTGATCCAAAGCTGTCCTGTTTTCGTTTGCGCGGCCCGGGCATGAATATCAAGCCCGACCTCTTTGGAGCCGGTAAAGGCAATAAAGCGGGTCTTCGGATGCTCCACGACTGCGTTGCCGAAGGTCGCGCCGGAGCCGGGACAGAAGTTGACCACTCCATCCGGAATGCCTGCCTCCTGCAGGACCTCGACAAACTTCGCGGCAATGGTGGGGGAATCGCTGGATGGCTTCAGCACCACGGTGTTGCCGCAGACGATGGCCGCTGAAGTCATGCCCGCCATAATGGCAAAAGGAAAATTCCACGGCGGAATGACCGCGCCTACCCCCAAAGGGATGTAGTGCAGCAGGTCGCGTTCGCCGGGATATTGGATTGGGGGCTTGGCGGCCGCGAGGCGCAGCGCCTCACGCGCATAAAATTCCAGGAAATCGATGGTCTCACCGACGTCCGCATCGGCCTCTGCCCAGTTTTTTCCTACTTCAAAAACCAGCCAGGCGCAAAATTCAAATTTGCGGCCGCGTATGATCTCCGCCGCGTGGAGCAGGAGCGAGGCGCGCTCCTCGGCTGAAAAATTCTTCCAGCTTTCAAAGGCGTGTAGAGCAGCCTGCACCGCCATATCGGCATGCTCGGCGCCGGCCTTTTGATGGATGCCGACCACCTCAGAAGGGCGGGCCGGGTTCATGGACTTGATCTTCTCTTTGGTCTGGACCATCCGCCCACCAACGATCAGGCCATATTCGTTCCCCAACTCGGAGCGCACTTTGGCCAGCGCCTCGCGCATAGCGCGCCGGTCCTCTTCCGCGCTGAAGTCAGTAAACGGTTCGTTGCGAAATTCGCCTTTGGGCTGGCGAATGGAAATCTGTCCTAGCATCTCTGCCGTTGCCATAATTCACTCAATTCTCAGGGAGCATCTGGAGGTCGAAAATCCCCACCCGCAAAGCCTATTTTACACCTGAAATAACTGCCGACTATGGCCGCCAAGAGCGCAGCTCGCAAGCATGATTGCGAGAGGACATAGAGAGATCATTGCCCGAGGCCTTCGATGGTGCAGAGGTTATTTTTGCAGAGGTTAATTTTAAAGATAAAGCCGGCATGAGTCTCCCCCGAGATTTTATGCCGGCTTTTTCTATGTTCTCCTCCGTGAGGAGAACTTTGGCCGCTCATCTCCCCTGATTCGGGTTTGGGCCAAACTGTAAGGAATTGTGAAGGCGCAGAGAATGCGCAGCAGCTTGCACTTCTAAGTTGCCGCAGCCGCCTCTCCGCCCGCAACGGAAAACTTGCCGAGGTACTGCCCGCGTTAATAGCACTGGAGGGGCAGGGTCTCTCAAAACCCCTTGCGCCGATCGTAAGAACAGTTTCAAGTTGTGAGTTTCAAGTTTCAAAAACAACCCATGACCTTGTCATTCCGGGCCGCAGCGAGGAATCCCTATCACCACCATAGTGCTGCTCTTACTGTTGTCTTCCTGAGCGTCGCGCGAGGCGAGCTTGCGAACCAAGCGCAAGTCGAAGGACCCCGAAAATGCGCGTCAAAACAATCGCCGCTTCAGGCTTTCTCCCGATGACTTGTCATTCCGAGAAGCGCAGCGACGAGGAATCCCCATCGGATGAGAGACTGCCCGCCCTGATGCCTTTGAAACTGGAAACCTGAAACTTGAAACTGAAAAAAGACCTTTGGCCGAAACGCTGGCCTGAGGTATATACTTCGAGGGCAGCAGGCGGGGTATCTTTATAGAAACGCAATCATTGCCCTGCCTGACCATCATCTAAGAATCTGTACAGTAGCAAAGCGGATGTACTCGGCTTAAAGTCATAAGGGTGTTGGGCCCGTGGGGAGGTCCAAATGGACCTGATTATCATTCGTCTTATTTTTCTTGCTGT
>CAZONJ010000003.1:0-68097 GCA_964581225.1 uncultured Terriglobales bacterium
ATCGCTTACATGGACCAGCAGCGGGTCGAGGACGCCATAAAGCAATTCGAGAAGGCGCATGAGTTAGACCCGGAGGACCCGGTCCCGCAACTCAATCGTGCCATTGGCCTGCTCAACCAGCAGAAGACCCAGGAGGCGCGGGAGATACTGGAAGACCTGACGCGGCGCGATCCCCAGGACCCGCGGGTCTGGTACAACCTGGGATTGCTCAACCGCGGCACAGGCCAGCAGGAGCAGGCGGTTGCGGCTTTCGGCAAGGCTGCTGAATTGGTCCCCGGCGATCCCAATGTGCATTACTTTACCGGCGACGTTTATATGCAGCTGCAGCAATTCGATAAGGCGATCTCCTCGTTTCAAAAAGCGCTGGCGGTAAATCCGCTCCACGTTTCGGCGGAATTCGGCATGGCGCGTGCCTACCAGCGGATGGGAAAAGTGGACGAGGCGCGCCAGCACCTGCAACGCTTCCAGCAGCTTATGCGCGAAAAACTGGGCGCACCGGTAAGCCAAATTTATGGCGAGCAGGGCGTGTATTCCACCGTGGAGGAGATGAAGATTAAGCCGGAAGCGGCGCCGCCGGTCCACGTACAATTTGCCGTGGTGGGCGCGGAGAGCGGCCTGCCCGTCCAGGCGACTGCGGCAGCGGACGCCGGTAAAAATCCTGCGGCAATCCTGGGCGCTGGCATCTGTATCTTCGATTTCGATGGCGACGGACGCGGCGACATTTTCCTTGCCAATAACGGCGGTAAAGGCCCCGCGCTGTTTCATAATTCAGGCAATGGCCGGTATGAAGATGTGACGCGGGCCGCCGGGCTCAGCTCCAGCGATGCGGCCATCGGCTGTGCGGCGGGCGATTATGACAATGATGGTAAGCCCGACCTGGCGGTGAGCTATGCGGGGCGCGTCGCCCTGTACCACAATGATGGCGGCAAATTCCACGATGTAACCGAAGCTGCCGGGATCCATGTGACCGGGTCGCCGGCGGGACTGACCTTCGTCGATTACGATCATGACGGCGATCTCGACCTCTATGTGAACATGTTTGCGCCGTTGAAGGCCAACTCCCGGCAGATCGAGATTCAATCGGATTTCCATGCCACCGGCAATCGTATGTGGCGGAACAATAATAATGGGACCTTCACCGATGTTACCGACGCCACCGGGCTGGGCGGGAAGTCTCCCAGCCTGGGCGCGATTGCCAGCGATATTAATAATGACCGCGCCGTGGACCTGGTGGTCACCAACTGGCACGCGCCGCCCACGCTCTACTCCAATCCGCGTGAAGGGCAGTTTCCAGCCAGCCAGCCCTGGGGTGCGGATGCTGCCGGAGCAGTGGGCGCAAGCATCCTCGATTTCAATAAAGATGGCTGGATGGATGTAGTGTTCACTCATTCGCAGGCGCCGGGCATAAGCCTCTGGCGCAATATCGACGGAAAGAAGTTTGAAGCCGTCCCGCTGCCCAGGACCAATTGGAAGCGGGCCTGGGGCGTGGCCGCATTGGACTATGACAATGATGGATGGATCGACATCGCCGCCATTGGCGAGACCGACCACGGGGCCGAGCTGCGATTGTTTCGCAATCGCGGGCCGCAGGGATTTGAAGATGTCACCCAGGCGGTTGGGCTGGACAAGGTCAAGCTGCGGGAGCCTCGTGCCCTGGTCGCCTTCGATTATGACGGCGACAATGCGACCGACCTGCTGATTACGCAGGTGGACGGGTCGGTGATTCTGCTTCGCAACCAGGGCGGCAACCAGAACAACTCTCTGCGCCTTGCCTTCAAAGGATTGGCCGACAATAAGAGCGCGCTTGGGACCAAAGTAGAAGTTTTCGCCGGCGAGGAGCACCAGAAGTGGGAGGTGGCCGGTTCTTCCGGATATTTGAGCCAGGCCCCGGCGGAGATTATCGCCGGGCTGGGAAAGCAGAAGGAAGCTGACGTGGTCCGCATGCTCTGGCCCACCGGAGTGCTGCAGGACGAGATCCAGCTTGCATCCGGCAAATCGCAGGTAATGAATGAGATTGACCGGCGTGGCAGCTCGTGTCCGGTGCTCTTCGCATGGAATGGAGAGCGCTACCAGTTGATCACCGATGTTATCGGGCCGGCGGTCATCGGGCACTGGGTCGGGCCGGGAGAGCGCGATGTCCCCGATCCGGACGAGTATGTAAAGGTGGACGGATCCTTGCTCAAGCCGGTCCATGGGCTGCTCAGCTTCCGCTTCGCCGAGCCGATGGAAGAGGTGAATTATCTTGATCAGGTGCGGCTGCTGGCGATCGATCATCCCAAGGGCACAGCGGTGTATCCGAACGAGCGCTTCGTAAGCAATCCTCCATTTCCGGAATTCAAAGTCATTACCAGCCGGAACGCGCACCTCCCGCTGGGAGCATGGGACGATGCCGGGAACAATGTCCTGCCCGCCCTTTCCCAGCGAGACCACAAATATGTAAGCGGGTTTAAGCGGATGAAATTTGCCGGCTTTGCCGCGCCCCATACCCTGGAGCTCGATCTGGGGAACTGGGATGCGTCAAATCCTCTGCGCCTGCTGATGCATGGCTTCACCGAATACTTTTCGGCAAACTCCATGTATGCCGCTTATCAGGCAGGAGTGCAGGTAGTGGCGCCGTATGTCGAGGCGCTGAGTCCCGAAGGAAAATGGGTGCGGGTGATCAACGATATGGGCTTCCCCGCCGGCCTTCCCCGGACCATGGTCGCCGACCTTACCGGACATCTTCCACCCGGGACGCGGCGCATCCGCATCGTGACCAACCTGCAGATCTACTGGGACCAGATTCTGGTGGAGAACAGCGCGCCCGATACATCGGTGCGGGTGAACGAGGTGCCCATGGCAGATGCCGGACTGCATTTCCATGGATATCCCCGGTCAGAGGAGAAGTATTTCCCAGGAGATCTCGATTACCGCTATGAAGAGGTCAGCATGACCGGCCCTTATGCGCGCCATGTGGGCCAGTACACGAAGTATGGCGATGTCCTGCCGCTGCTTACCAAAGCTGATGACCATTATGTGATCTTCGGCTCGGGCGAAGAGGTAATGGTCGATTTCGATCCATCGCGGTTACCCGCGCTGCCTGCCGGCTGGGAGCGAGATTATTTTTTCTATGCCAATGGCTTCGTCAAAGATATGGATTTCTACGAGGCAGACTCGCTGACCGTTGGACCTATGCCATTTCATGCCATGGAGAACTATCCCTATCCCAGGGCGCAACACTATCCCGAGGACGCAGAGTCGGTGGATTATCAGCTCGAATACAATACGCGCTATCAGTCGGGTAACGGAGTGAGCAGTTACAGGTACTCATATCCGCAGGAGCAAAGGAATACGAAGTGGTGATGGGCTTTCTAACGGTCCGTTGAAAAGCCTGAAGCGGCATTTTACAGACGATTCTTCTCGGGGTCCTTCGATTGCGCTCCGCTCGCATCGCGCGCATCCCGAAGCGCTCAGGAGGACATTAAAACCCGCTGGAAGCCCCGTTTTGCGGCAGGAGTAAACTTCCTTCGACTGCGCTCCCAGGCGGGTGGAAGCGTAGGCCTTCAGGCCTACGAACATGCGCTCTCACAATTGCGCTTTAGCGCTGGTTTGTATGATCCGGATTGCCATGCCTTATTTTGCGCGCGGGGCTTTGAATCCGGATGCGGATTCAATCGCAGCCGCAATTTTTAAGATCAGCTCTTCGCCATAGGGCAGGCCGACGACCTGCACTCCGATCGGCAATCCTTCCGGGGAAGCGCCCACTGGGACTGCCAGTGCGGGATTTCCCAGCAGGTTGAACCATTGGGTATACATCATCGCCTGGAGATAATCGACGCTCTTGCCGTTAATGGACCATTGCCGCTCCCCGTGGCGGAAGGCGGGAACAGCGGAGACCGGGCAGAGGAAGACTGGGATATCCGCCATCTCGCGGAAGAGTTTCAGGCGCAGCTCGTCGCGCCCGAACCATGCATTCAGCAAATCCTGTTTGGATGGCGGGGAAACGGTGCGCGCATACTGCATGATGGCGCTGGTTTCATGCTCGCGTCCCTCAAAGATAGGCAGAATCAATTCGCCTCCCAGGCGGACGAAGAGCGTCCACCAATATTCGAGCGCCTTGTCGAGCATCTCAGGCTGGTAAGGGACCACCTCGAAGCCCTGCTGCCTAAGGGCATCGACGGCCGTCTGCACCGCCTTCTTTGTCTCCGGCGTTACCGGGCAGGACGGATGCTCCGCAAAATATCCAATGCGCGTTTTGCGGATCTCCGCAGAAGGAATATCGCGTGTCCGGACTGGAGCAGCCAAAGTGTCGCCCGAATCGAAGCCCGCCATGACGCGAAAGAAGACCTCGAGGTCGGCGATGGTGCGCGTCATTGGGCCGACTACTCCCAGCAGCGAAAATGGTCCCAGGCTCTCAGGGAAGTGGCCGGTCGCGGGGATGCGTCCGGGAGTTGGTTTCAGCCCGCAGATTCCGCTGAAATGAGCGGGCACGCGGACCGAGCCTCCACCGTCGCTGCCCACGCCGCCCGCCGACATCCCGCTGGCAATCGCCGCCGCTTCACCGCCGCTCGATCCTCCGGGAGTGCGCTCCAGGTCCCACGGGCTGTTGGTGCGCCCGTAGAGCGGATTTTCGGTGTGGTAGGCCATCAGCATCTCGGGAGTATTGGTCGTTCCCAGCACAATCGCTCCCGCCGCTTTCAGCCTCCGCACCAGAGGAGCATCTTCCTGGGCGATGAGACCGGCACGCGTCCTGCTGCCGGCCTCCTGTTTGAGTCCAGCAACCGCAATTGAGCTTTTGATGCTGACAGGCACACCGTGCAGCGGGCCGGTTTCTTCTCCGCCCATCGCCGCCGCTTCGGCGTGGCGCGCTTCTTCCATGCAGGCCTCGCTGCGGACTTCAATGAAGGCATTCAGCGCCGGATTCAACCGCTCAATGCGTTTCAGGTGCTCGGAAACGATCTCGATCGGAGAGACTTCGCGCTGGCGTATGAGTTCTGCAAGTTGGAGGGCGGTGAGTTGAGTGAGCGAATCCATTGCTCTTTGAGGATACTGCAACAGGATTGGAAGATAAGATCGCGCTCGAGAAAGCTCCCGAGTTGTTATCGGCTGGAATTGCCGTAGCCCATCCACATCAGTGTCCGTTGCGCGAACGGCAGATAGACGAAGGATGCGACGGCAACAAAGGTGATCCCCACGCCAAGTTTGGGGAGGATCAGGAAGGGAGAGAGCGCCCAGAGCTCATCCAAAATAAAAAGAACGGGGAAGAGCCGGCGGAATTTCCCGTACAAAAGCGCGTAATCGAAGCTGATGGCAAAGAACAGATAAAGCCGCAGGGGCAAGCTGATAATTGCGACCCACATAAGCACCTCAGGCAGCCAGGAAAAGACCGCCGTCAGCTCGGAACGCTCCACGTAGCGGGAGAAGAATGCGTGCAGGGCGAAGATGTACATCACCAGATAACCGAGTTGGGTCATGACCAGAATAGTGCGGATAAGAGGGCGCGGGGCTGAGGGAAGCTCCTCCGCTTCGGGATCGATCATCCGGGTAAGGCTTGCAGCAGGCGATTTGTCCGCCAGCGCGGGTCCAGAGGCCAAAGGCGCTGTGGGCGGGTTGGATAGGGCGGCGCCCCGGGCCGGAGTTTCCGGGTCCGGTTTATCTCCCCTAATTTCGGGATTTACCGGCCGGACGCTGGCGATGAACCGATATCCGCGCCGGGGCAGCGTCTCAATAAATCGTGGATTGGATGCGGAGTCGCTCAGCACCTCGCGTAGCTTATTGACCGCGGTATTGAGGCCGTGGTCGAAGTCAACAAAGGTATCGCTCGCCCACAGGCGCTCCCGCAACTCTTCACGACTGACCACCTCACCCGGCCGTTCCAGCAGGATGGCAAGCACTTGAAAAGGCTTTTCCTGCACCTTCAGCTTCACGCCCTGGCGGCGCAGCTCGCCGCTCCGCAAATCAGCTTCATAGACGCCGAAGGCAATGATCCCAGATAGCTTTGGTGGGTTCGTCAAGGCCGAAGTGTATCACTAGAGCAATCCTGCCGAATTGGCCTGCCCTGTCCCAGCAGGCAATGGAGCAGCGTGGTTATGTCCAGTGAAAATCGGCAAGAAAAGCTGGATCGCAGCCGGGTCGTCGCTTCGTCGCTTTGCCGCAGATCGCCGGGAAAACCGGAGAACCACCTTATCAAACACTATATGTTGTACTCTGCTTGCCCCCGTTAGCAATCGGTTGTAATTTCCACAGGTGGCCCTAAAAAAAATCCTTGACCTTGAAAAAACTCATTGACTTGACGCCACTTAGGCGTAATATGTGGTCAAAAGTGGTTAAAAGTGGAGTAATATAATCGAACAGGCGATGGAAGTGGTCGAAAAGGGAGAGCGGAGCAGATGATCCAGCACAGCCCAGAGAGCCACGATTTAAAGCAACTCCAGATTTCAGCCTCCTTTGTCGCCCTGGGGGCGGCAGTAGCAAAGATTAAAGCCGGAAACGCAAAGGGATTCCGGCGGACCAGCAAAACCAATGTTTCGTGGCAATCACCCAACCCGTGTCGACGAAAAGGGCCGCTTGAAGCTCCCTGCGGAGTTCAAGCGCACGGTCGACGAGCAATACAACACACAGTTTTACATCACAAGCCGCGACGGGAGAATTGCCGAGATATATCCCTTTGAAGAGTGGAAGAAGATCGAGGAGAAGTTGGCGACGGTTTCCAACTTCAATCCGGCCAAGAAAAAGTTCCTTGAGCGGGTGAATTATTACGGCCAGATGGTCGAGATGGACACTCAGGGAAGGCTGCTGGTACCGCAGATATTGCGGGAATCGGCGGAAGTGAAGGGCGAAGTTCTGGTGTTCGGGAATTTGACGTTCCTGGAAGTGCGGAACGCAGAGGCATTCCGCAAGCATCTGGAAGCCAGCCCACTCACGGAAGAGGATGAAAAGACGCTCGCTGATTTGGGCATCTAGTGGCCGGAGACGATACGGAAAGTTGCAACAACGAAGCCTCTCAGGAGGCGCAGCATGGCAAGGGCAGCAGGATTGGCCATGTTTCAGTTCTTTTAAAAGAAGCGATCAGTTTTCTCAACGTAAGGCGTGGCGGGACCTATATCGACGCGACCCTAGGCTTGGGCGGGCACAGCTCAGAAATCGCAAGGCGCCTCGGCCCTCAGGGACGTTTGATTGGCTTCGATAAGGACCCTGCAGCGCTGGCCATCGCGCGCAAGCGCCTCGCGGAGCTGGGAGAAGAGTTGCAGCAGGAAGCTCCTCAAATCTCCCTGATCCATGGCTCGTTTGCCGAGGTAGGCAAGCGGGTGGAGGCGGCAAGCGTGGACGGTGTGCTGGCCGATCTGGGATTAAGCTCCCTGCAGCTTGGGGCCCCGGAGCGCGGATTTAGTTTTCAGGCGGAAGGACCGCTGGACATGCGGATGGACCCGCAGTCGGAGCGCACCGCCGATCAAGTGGTAAACCACATGCGCGAAGAAGATCTCGCGAATGTGATTTACGAATTCGGTGAGGAAAGGAGGTCGCGGAGAATCGCCAGAGCCATTGTCAGGGCGCGGCCGATACAATCGACCGCTCATCTAGCAAAAGTTATATCGGTCGCGGCCCCGGCAATGAAACATGAGCGAATTCATCCAGCGACAAGGACCTTTCAAGGAATCCGAATCTTCGTAAACCGCGAACTGGAGGACCTGGACGCGCTGCTGGCAGCGGCGCCGCGGGTCCTGAAGAAGTCCGGCCGGCTGGTGGTGATCGGCTTTCATTCGCTGGAGGACCGGCGGGTGAAGGATGCGATGCGGGAAGGCGGGCAAAAAAAGATTTATGCGCCGCTGACCAAAAAGCCGCTCACCGCCTCGGAAGAGGAGATCGATCGTAATCCGCGGGCCCGCAGCGCTAAATTGCGCGCGGCAGAAAAATTATGAGCCTTGCGGAAGAAGCTCTGCTGAGGGAAGGGAGGCAGAGCAAAAAGGGTTACCGGGGCAGCATCGTCCTACCGAAATAACTAGGGCGAAATACAAACACAGCATACCTTCCAAATCAGCGATGCTGCTCCGGTTGACGATTTTTTAATTGCATTTTTTCAATTGCATACGGGTGAACTCAAGGGGACGGGGTAGGGAATTAAGCGGTACAAGGAGGCAGTATGTATAGAGGAACATTGATTGAAGAGCTGATCGAAAGCGTAGAGCGCGCAGAAGTCTACGCCAATTTCGACCACAGCTTTGCTTTCGACGCGACCTTTGGGCAGCGAAATATCCCCACCAACCTTCAGATGGGCTTTAACCAGGAGTTTCGAGTCGAGGTAGCGTAAATGGCAACGGGAGTAATTGACCGATATAGCATGTGGGTCCCGGTATCTCGCGAGCAGGCGCTCGCGAAGACCGCGCAGCGGGCGGTACCGCACCAGGAGCGGCGCAGAAGGACCAGTTGGGGCGGCGTGACCCCGGAGATTTATTTCAATAAGCGGATCGATAATTCGCGTCTGGTGCGGGTCGCAGACGTGAACCGCTCGCGCGAGATCGCCATGTTTGCGGTGTCGGTCTGCCTGCTGTTCGTGCTGACCCTGGTCTACGCATGGCAGCACTTCAGCGCGGTCGAGTACGGCTACAGGATCGAGGCGCAACGCGTCCAGCGAGATTCCCTGGTCGAGGAAAATCGCGCCTTGCATCTGGAAGAGGCTTCTCTGCGGGACCCGGAGAGAATCGACATGCTCGCGCGCAAGATGGGATTGCAAGCGCCGCAAGCCGGACAGGTGATGCACATGGAAGGCACTGCCGAGCCCTCCGGGCCGGTGATGGCGAAGGCCTCGGAAATCTCGGTGCTGGTTTCGGCGAATTGAAGCCGCAGCAAGGAATTGAATAATTTTTCAGCCGGCATATTGCAAAGCCGGCAAAGATGGTGGCCCGGAAAAACAGCCTAAGGCCACCATGTACGTTTACCGACCCCTCAAACGCAGATGGCATCCCAAAATTCTCGAAATGGTCCGCGAGCAAGACTCATCGTCCTCGCGGCTTTTGTTTTTGTGTGGGTACTGGCGATCACGCTGCGCCTGATGTGGCTGCAGGTGGTCAATTTTGGGGAGTTCAATCAGCGCGCCGCGCGGCAGCAGCAGCGCAGCATTGAAGTAGCTCCGGCGCGGGGAGTGATCTACGACCGCAATGGCCATGAGCTGGCCATGACGGTTGCGGAAGATTCCGTATTTGCCGTCCCTTCCGAGATTCCCGATCCCGCCAGCGCGGCCTCGTTATTGGGCAAGGTCCTGAAGACGGATCCTAATGAATTGCTGGAGCGCATTTCCGCCTCCCATGCCTTCTGCTGGATCGCGCGTAAGGTGGACGCGGAGACCAGCCAGAGGATCCACGCGCTGAACCTGCGCGGCATCTACTTCCAGAAAGAACCGAAGCGCTTTTATCCGAAGAAGGAGCTGGCGGCGCAGGTCCTCGGATATGTGGGACTGGATGACGAAGGGCTGGCGGGGCTGGAGCGCAGCTTTGAGCATTCGATGCGAGGTTATGAAGGCAAAATGCTGATTTCCATGGACGCGCGCCACCGCTGGCTGGGGCGGATTGAAAAGCAGCCCGATCCGGGACAGAACCTCGTCCTCACCATCGACGAAAAAATCCAGTACATCGCCGAGCGGGAGCTCGATGTGGCGATGAAGGATACCCACGCCGAGGCGGGTACTGTGGTCATACAGAATCCGAAGACCGGCGAGATCCTGGCCTTGGCGAACCGCCCCACGTTCAATCCCAACGACCTGCGCGGATCGGATGTGAAGTCGCTCAAAAATCGCTCGGTGAGCGACATCTATGAGCCGGGCTCGACTTTCAAAATGGTGACCATCGCGGCAGCTCTGGAAGAAAAGATCACGAATCCCGACGAGGTTTTCGACTGCCAGATGGGCTCGATCAACGTGGCCGGCAAAACGATCCACGATTGGCATCCCTTCGGCCTGCTGACGGTGAGCGGGATTCTTGCCAATTCCAGCGAGGTGGGCGCCATCAAGGTGGGAATGCGCCTGGGCGAGGATCGCATGTACCACTACATCCGCGCTTTTGGCTTTGGCTCGCAAACCGGGATCGAATTGCCGGGCGAGACCCGAGGCATCACCAAGCCGGTGAGCCGCTGGTCGAAGGTCAGCATTGCCGCGATTTCAACGGGACAGGAGATTGGAGTTTCGCCGCTGCAACTGGTCTCCATGACCTCCACGATGGCGAATGACGGCATCTGGACGGCGCCGCGCATCGTGGCCGGAGTGCTTCCTCCGCAGAGTTCGCCCGTATTGCAGACGGTAGTCTTCCATCCCGCGCAGCAGCGCCGCGTAATCTCTTCATTTACCGCAGCGCAGATGCGGCGGATGCTGGAAGGAGTAGTGCTGGTCGGGACGGGAAAAAAGGCGATCCTGGATGGCTACAGCTCGGCGGGCAAGACCGGCACAGCGCAGAAGATCAATCCGGTGACCCACACCTACGATCGCGTGAAGTATATCGCTTCATTCTCCGGATTTGCTCCGGTAAACAATCCCGCGATCACCATGACCGTGATTATCGATTCGCCGATGGGAAGGCACCACGGAGGCGACGTGGCGGCGCCTGTCTTTGGCCGCATCGCGCAGCAGGTGCTCGAATATATGAATGTGCCGCACGATGTCGAGGTGCATAGCCCGAAGCGGCAGTTGCTGCGCGCCTCCGTAAAGACCAGAGACATAGAGGAAGGCTCTCCCGATCATCTCGGAGAAGAGCTGGGAGCGAGCGAGACAGATGACGGGCTGGTAGCGACCACCCGCGCAACTGCGCTGGCAGCACAAAAGACATCGCTGATGCCGGTGAGCCAGAGCGTCGGGGCATCGGCAAATCCCTCCGGGACCAGGCTGGAGGCGGCCTCTCCGCAGGCGGCAGTTTCTGCCCGTCAGGACTCAGCGGCCCAGAATGGCGCCGTGGTGCTGGATTTGGGCGCAAGCGCGGTAGTTCCATCGTTCCTGGGAAAGCCGCTGCGCGAGGTGGTGGAAGAGGCGCAGCAAGACGGAATTGAAGTCGATGTTCTGGGAAGTGGAATTGCGACGCAGCAAAATCCGCTGCCTGGCGCTCATCTGTCGCCGGGAAGCCATGTTGCGGTCCGCTTCAGCCGGTAGTACAAGCACCTTCGAAAGTATTTCCACACCATGTTAAGGTGCTCCGCTTACAGAACTCCTCACACTAGTTGGTTATAATCGCGAACAATGAAGTTCCGTGACCTCCTCCATGGTGTAGAAGCCTCCTCAATTCGAGGAGATGCGGAAATTACTGCGGTCGAATACGACTCCCGCAAGGTCCGCCCGGGCTCGCTGTTTATCGCGATACAGGGCGAGAGCACCGATGGCAACCAGTACATCAAGCAGGCGCTGGCGCAGGGCGCGGCAGCCGTAGTCTCCGATGCGCCCGGAGTTGCCGGAAAAGTTGCCAGCAGCGCTCAATCCATCGCTTCGGCTGAGGTGCGCTATGGGCGAAGGGCGATGGCCGGGATTAGCGCGAATTTTTACCAGCATCCGGCCCAAAGGCTGAAGGTGACGGGAGTGACAGGAACAAATGGAAAGACGACGACGACATTCCTGATCGAATCCCTCCTGCAATCCAGCGGAAGAAGCAGCGCCCTGATCGGGACAATTGAATATCACATTGCGGCGCGCGTTGTTCCTTCGCCGCATACCACTCCAGAGTCGCTGGAGCTGAACAAGTTTTTTGCGGAGGCGGTGGAAGCTGGGGCTACCGAAGCGGTGATGGAGGTTTCCTCCCATGCGCTAGCGCAGGGCAGGGTTTGGGGAATTCCCTACGATGTAGCGGTTTTTACCAACCTGACCCGCGACCACCTCGATTATCACAAGACCATGGAAGAGTACTTCGCGGCCAAGTGCAGCTTGTTTACCGGTTGCGGGACCCAGCCGCCCAGAGTGGCAATCATTAATGTAGATGATGATTACGGACGCAAGCTGGCGGAACTCATCCGTGGAGGCGGCTCCGAGGTGATTGGTTATGGACTTGGCGAGGGCGCCGGGTGCCGGGCGGTAGACATTGAATATTCGCCTTCTGGCACCCGGTTCCGCCTGAAATACCGCGACCTGGCTCTGAGTTGCAACTCACCCCTGGTGGGAGAGATCAATGTCTATAACCTGATGGCGGCGGCGATGGCTGCATACGCGCGCGGCTGCAGCTCGGAACAGATAGAAGATGCGATCGCCAGGTTTGAGCGCGTCCCAGGGCGCTTTGAGCGGGTCGATGCGGGGCAGCCATTTACCGTGGTTGTAGACTATGCGCACACCGATGACGCTTTGAGAAACCTGATCCGGATTGCCATGCGGATACTGGATTCCAGCAAAAAAACCGGGCGGATTATTACCTTATTCGGTTGCGGCGGAGACCGCGACCGCAGCAAACGTCCGCTGATGGGGCGCGCGGCGGGCGAGGGAAGCGATTTTGTGGTGCTCACCTCCGACAATCCACGCAGCGAAGATCCGATGGCGATCATCCGCGAAGCGCAGGCCGGACTGGCGCAAACTCAAGCCAGATATGTGATTGAGCCGGAGCGGGCGAAGGCCATCGAAACCGCAATCGGCGAAGCGCGACCGGGAGACATTGTGTTGCTGGCAGGCAAGGGACACGAAAAAGTCCAGATCACGCGCGCCGGAACATTTCCCTTTGACGATGTAGAAGTTGCCCGCCTGGCCCTTGCCGGCCTAGGCCATGAGAACGCCGATCATCGAAGGAAAAAAGGAGTGCCGGTCGCATGAGGCTGCCAGTGAGGAAGGTCCGGGAGCTGCTGAGCGGCGAGGGCGATTTTGGTCCTGAGGTATTCGCCGAAGGTTACTCCATTGATTCACGCTCCATCAAGCAGGGGCAGCTCTTCTTTGCGGTAAAAGGCGAGCGCCTCGACGGCCACGATTATGTGGAGGCGGCGCTGCAATCGGGAGCTGTGGCCGCGGTAGTGGCAAAGGAGAATGCAGGACGATATTCAAACCGGCAAAAGCTGATCTCCGTCACCGATCCTCTGGCCGCCTTGCAGCATCTGGGACATGCCGTCCGGATGCTTTGGGGGAAGAAGCTCATCGGAGTTACAGGTTCGGCGGGAAAGACCACGACCAAAGAGATTGTGGCGCATGTGCTGGCGCGAAAGTTCCGCACGTTCAAATCCCAGGGAAACCTGAACAATCATTTCGGGCTGCCGCTTCAGTTGCTTCAGCTCGAACCAGAGCACGAAATCGCGGTGATCGAGATGGGCATGTCTCATGCTGGGGAGATTGCGGCGTTGTGCCAGATTGCGCGCCCTGATTGGGGCATCGTTACCAATGTGAATGCGGTGCACCTGGAGAATTTTCCCGACGGGATTGCCGGGGTGGCACGGGCAAAATATGAATTGATCGATTCGCTGCTGCCGTCTGGGACGTCCATCCTGAATGCCGACGATCCGTATGTGAGCCAGTTTGGGCGGGATTTTGCGGGCAGAATCATAACCTATGGGGTCCAGGGAGTGGCAGAGGTCAAAGCGGAGTCGATAGAAGAGCTGGGGCCGATGGGATCAAAGTTTCAAATTGTCACCGGAGCGTGCCGGGAGTGGGTCACGCTGCCATTAATGGGCATTCACAATATCTACAATGCATTGGCCGGGGCTGCCGCCGGATTGGCGGCGGGGATACTGCCCTCGGAGGTTGCAGGCGCATTGTCCGAAGTGAAGCCGGCAGACAAACGCGGGCAGATCATGGAGCTTGCAGGCGCAACCATTATCAATGATTGTTACAACTCGAATCCCAAGGCGATGATTTCCATGGTGGATGCGCTGGCCGGATTCAGCGCCAAAAGAAGAATCGTTGTGGCCGGCGAGATGCTGGAACTGGGGCCCTCCTCGCAGGATTTGCATCGCGAAGTAGGCAGGCATATCGCGCAGAGGGGCATCGACCTGGTGGTGGGAGTGCGCGGCGCGGCCAAAGCTTTGGTGGAGGGCGCCCGTGAGGCCGGAGCAAAGAAGGCGAAATTTGTAGAGTCGCCGGAAGAAGCTGCGGAGGTACTCGCCAACGAATTGAAAGCGGGAGATGCTGTGCTATTCAAGGCCTCGCGTGGAGTCAAGCTGGAGAGGGCCCTTGAGGCGCTCCAGGGCAAATCTTTGGGAACAACCCATTAATTTTCAAGCGGAGGAATTTTGCTTTACTGGCTGCTTTACCAGAAACTGTTCCCGTACTTCTCGCCTTTTCGTATTTTTCGCTATTTAACTTTTCGCACGGTTTTTGCCAGCCTGACCGCCCTTTTCATCGGACTGATCGTCGGGCCAAGCGTGATAAGGCAGCTGCGGGATTTTCAAATAGGACAGTACATTCGCGAGGAAGGCCCGGCGGCGCATCAGAAAAAGGCCGGCACTCCGACGATGGGCGGAGTACTGATCACCATCGCGATCCTGATTCCGACATTGTTGTGGTCCGACCTGGCGAACCGGTATGTATGGGTGGCCGTGCTTTCGACGCTTTCCTTTGCGGCGATCGGTTTTGCCGACGATTATCTGAAGATCGTCCATCACCGCAACCTTGGACTTACCGGACGCAGCAAGCTGATGCTGCAAGCGCTGGTCAGCATTGTGGTGGCGGTTGTCCTGGTGCTCCTTCAGGCCAATGGACAATATTCCACCCGGCTGGTGGTGCCGTTCGCGAAGCGGTTTCATCCCGACTTGGCGATCGCGGCGATGCAGCACCATCCGCATCTGTGGCTCTTGTCATACCTGCCATTCATAGTTTTTATCATTATCGTGATCGTGGGCTCCAGCAACGCGGTAAACCTGACCGACGGCCTCGACGGTCTGGCGATTGGATGCACCATCATCGCCGCCAGCGCATTGACGGTGCTTACGTATGTGAGCACCAACGTGATCTTTGCCGATTACCTGGGCTTGCAGCGCATGCCGCCGCAAGTGGCGGAGCTGACGATCTTTTGCGGCGCGATGGTTGGGGCGAGTATCGGTTTCTTGTGGTATAACGCCCATCCGGCCGAGGTGTTCATGGGCGACGTTGGCTCGCTTGCACTGGGGGGGGCCATTGGGACGGTGGCGGTCATCATCAAGCAGGAGCTGCTGCTGCCTTTTATCGGAGGGGTCTTTGTCCTGGAGGCGCTTTCCGTCATCCTTCAAGTCGGCTCCTACAAGCTGCGCAAGAAGCGGATTTTTAAGATGGCCCCATTGCATCATCACTTTGAATTGCTGGGGTGGTCGGAATCGAAGGTGATTACGCGCTTCTGGATCGCCGCCCTGGTGTTTGCACTTTTTGCTCTTACAACCCTGAAGCTGCGCTGACGCACCCTTCTTCGTGGCACAATGGCCAAAGCATGAATGGAATGGATGTAAAGGGAAAGCGCGTCCTGGTAGTGGGGCTGGGCAAGTCGGGCGTGGCTTCGGCGCTCTTCCTGCAATCCCGCGGCGCGCGGGTGACGGTTTCGGATACCAGAAGCGAGCACCAGCTCCGGCAGGAGATTCCAACCTTGCTGGACCGTGGAATCGCCATCGAAGCCGGAGGACACGGGGAGCGAACCTTTCGCGACCAGGACCTGATTGTGGTCAGTCCGGGCGTTCCCACCGATGTTCCACCTCTGGTCAGGGCCCGCTCACGCGGCCTTCCAGTAATTGGCGAGGTCGAGCTGGCTGCGCGGTATCTTCGCGGCAAGGTGATCGCCATCACCGGCTCGAATGGCAAGACCACCACTACAACATTATGCGGAGATCTGATTGCCGCTTCCGGCCAGAAGATGCTGGTGGGAGGCAACATCGGAACTCCAGCGATCCAGCTGGTGGAACATTCGAGCGACGATACGATCAACGTGCTGGAAATCTCCAGCTTTCAATTGGAGACCATCGAGATTTTTCATCCGCAGGTCGCGGTAGTTTTGAATGTGACGCCCGACCACCTCGACCGTCATGGGACCTTTGCCGCCTATGTGAATGCTAAGGCGCGCATCTTCAAGAACCAGAGCTCCTCGGATTGGGCGGTACTGAACCTGGACAATGTGGCGTCTGCGGAAATGAGGCCGCGTACCCAGGCCAAAGTGTGCTGGTTTACGCGCGGCGCACTGGCGGAGGCGCATGATTGCGGCTCCTTCGTTCGCGGCCATCGCATATTCTGGCGGCAGGGCGTCCGTGAAATCGAGATCATGCCGGTCAAGGACATTCCGCTCAAGGGTGGTCACAATCTGGAGAATGTGCTGGCGGCGGTCTGCGTGGCCCGTCTTGCCGGATGCGATGCTGGCAGCATTCACCAGAGCGTAAAGGCCTTCAAAGCGGTCGACCATCGGCTGCAGTTGGTGGCGACTATTAAAGGAGTGGAATACTACAACGACTCCAAAGCGACCAACGTGGATGCCACTATCAAAGCGATCGAGTCCTTCCCGGGCAACATCCACCTCATCCTTGGCGGCAAAGATAAAGATAGTGATTACTCCACCATGAACGAGCTCCTGCGGCAGAGGGTGAAGCGCGTGTACACCATCGGCTCAGCGGCGGAGAAGATCCGCTCCCAGGTCGCTTCGGCAGTCGAGATTGTGCCTTGCGGGACTCTTGAGGTCGCGGTGGAGCGGTCGGCGGAGAACGCGACCGAGGGCGACATCGTGCTGCTGGCCCCAGCCTGCTCCAGCTTCGATCAGTTCGAGAATTACGAACATCGCGGACGCGTCTTCCGAAAGCTGGTAGAATCCCGCGCCGAAAACACTACCTCCATGCTCCGGGAGAGCCAAGAATGGCGAAACGCGTAGGCATAGATAAATGGCTGTTTGGGGCGACGCTGCTGCTGGTCGCTATCGGGCTGCTGATGGTTTTCAGCGCCTCCGCAGTCATGGCAAAGGACCGCTTCGGCTGGGCCTACACCTTCCTGGTGCGGCAAATGGTTTGGGCGGTGCTGGGCATGGTCTCGCTCATCATCCTCATGAGGATCGATTACCGTCATTACAAGCATCCGGCATTCGTCTATTCCCTGCTGGGCATTACTACGCTGCTGCTGGTGGGAGTTTTCTTTCTCGACCGCTCCCACAACACCCATCGCTGGATTCGTTTCACCTCTTTGTTCACCTTCCAGCCCTCGGAGCTGGCCAAGCCGGTCTTGATTTTTTATCTGGCCTACTTTCTTGAGACGCACATGCGTGAAATTCAAGATTGGCGCAGGGTACTCCTTCCGGCGGTACTGCCCAGCGTCCTCTTTTCCCTGTTGATCGTGAAAGAGCCCGACCTGGGCACGGCGATGGTCTGTATGGGCGTGACCTTCGTGGTGCTGTTCGTTGCCGGAATGGAGTTGAAGTATTTCGGCTATGCGCTGCTGGCATCGGCGCCCCTGCTGTACTTTCTGCTCTTTCGCGTGGGCTGGCGGAGGGAGCGGATGCTGGCGTTTATTAATCCCTGGTCGGACCCGCAGGGGAGGGGCTTTCACATCATTCAATCGCTGATTGCGGTCGGGACCGGCGGCATCACCGGCCTGGGACTGATGGAAGGCAAGCAAAAGCTCTTTTATCTGCCGGAGCCGCACACCGATTTTATCTTTGCAGTGATCGCCGAGGAGTTGGGATTGCTGGGCGCGATGCTGGTTGTGGCCCTGTTCGCGGTCTTTGGCTATCGCGGGATCCGCGCCGCCTTCCGCACTCAGGACGCTTACGCCCGCTTCGTCGCGGTGGGGATTACCAGCATGGTGATGCTCCAGGCGTTCTTCAATATCAGTGTAGTGATGGGGCTGCTTCCAACTAAGGGCATCCCGCTGCCTCTGATCTCGTATGGCGGAACCTCGATCTTTCTCACCCTGGCCTGTATCGGGGTACTGCTGAACATCACGCAGCACACGGACTGATTCATGCGAGCGATGATTGCCGGTGGAGGCACCGGCGGACATGTGATCCCGGCGCTTGCCATTGCGCGCGAGATGAAGGCGCGCTATGGGGCCGAGCTGTTGTTCGTGGGCACGGCGCGGGGGATCGAGACGCGATTGGTCCCTGCCGCCGGCTTCGAGCTGAGGCTGATTCGAGTGGGCCAATTGAAAAATGTAAGCCTGCGGACCCGGCTGCGGACCCTCTTCGATTTGCCCATGGCGGTGTTTACCGCGCGCAAGCTGATCCGTGAGTTCCGGCCGCAGGTGGTGATTGGAGTGGGAGGTTATGCCTCTGGGCCGGCCATGCTGGCGGCAGTCCTTTCCGGCGTGCCCACGCTGGCCTTTGAACCCAACGTGGTCCCCGGCTTTGCCAACCGCATGGTTGCCAGGTTTGTAAAAGCCGCCGCCGTCCATTTTGAAGAGACACGGCGGTTTTTCCCCGCTGCCCGGACCAAAGTTACCGGGGTACCGGTGCGCGCAGAATTTTTCAATATCCCGGAGCGCACCGATTCGGGTTCAAGAAATCTGCTGGTATTTGGAGGCAGCCAGGGCTCACGCGCGCTGAACCGCGCCATGAGCGATGCGGTATCGAGCTTTGCCCAACGGGTTCCCGGGGTGCGAATTACCCACCAGACCGGAGAACGCGATTTCGAGATGGTACAAAAAGCCTATCGACAGGCCGGAGTAAACGCAGAGATAAGCAAGTTCATCGACAATATGGCGCAAAGCTTTGCGGAAGCGGACCTGGTGATATGCCGGTCGGGAGCGAGCACCGTCGCCGAAATTACCGCGGCGGGAAAGCCGGCGATCTTTGTCCCCTTTCCCCAGGCGGCGGACGACCACCAGCGCAGGAATGCCGAAGCCCTGGTCAAGGCGAATGCGGCGGAGATGGTCGCGGAGAGCGAGCTTACGACGGAGCGCCTGGTGAGCGTGGTCGCCGGCATGTTTGCCGATCCAGCCCGGCTGCGGCAGATGGCGCAGAATGCGCGGGCGCTCTCGCATCGCGAAGCCGCCGCCGAAGTGGCGGAGATGGCCGCGCAACTTGCGGGCAGCGCATGAATTATGATGTACACGCCAGCGTGCCACCAGCAACGAGGGACTGAAACAGAAGAAGCGCCGGGGAACAGCCGCAAAGATAGGATTCAGGAATTCCGCATGGCAGCTCCCGATTTAAACTAGGCCGGATATCAATTTCTATGTTTGCCAAAATCCAGAGAATCCATTTTGTGGGCATCGGCGGGATCGGCATGAGCGGAATCGCCGAGGTGCTGCTTACCCTGGGATACAAGGTCTCCGGATCGGACCTGAAACGCTCCTCTATTACCGAACGGCTGGCGAATATGGGGGCGATCACCTTCGAAGGCCATTTGGCGGAGAACATTACCGGCGCGGAGGTGGTGGTGGTAAGCTCCGCCATCACCAAAGAGAATCCCGAAGTTGCTGCGGCCATGGCAAAGCACATCCCGGTGATCCCGCGGGCGGAGATGCTGGCCGAGCTGATGCGGTTGAAGTATGGGATTGCGGTGGCAGGCATGCACGGTAAAACCACCACTACCTCGATGGTGGCTTCGGTCTTGGCGGCGGGCGGCCTGGACCCCACGGTGGTGGTCGGAGGCCGGGTCGATGCCATGGGCTCCAATGCGAGGCTGGGCAAATCACAGTACCTGGTAGCGGAGGCAGATGAGAGTGACCGCTCCTTCCTGCGGCTGACCCCAATCATCGCCATTGTCACCAACATCGATCGCGAGCACATGGATTGCTATCGCGATATGGAAGATGTGGAGCAGGCGTTCATCGAGTTTATGGAACGCACTCCTTTCTATGGGATGATCATTGCCTGCAACAACGATGAACGGCTCAAGGCATTGTTCCCACGCGTGAGCCGCCGGATTCTTACTTATGGCACGAGGGAAGATTCCGATTTTCGCATCCGGATGCAAAGCGCGCCGGAACGAAAGCAGGCTGAATCGCGCGCCTACAACGTATTCGAGGTGGAGTACCGAGGGAGGTCTCTGGGAGAATTCGAGCTCCATGTGCCGGGGACCCACAATGTGCTGAATGCCACCGCGGCGATTGCGGCGGGAATCGGCCTCGATGTGCCAGCCGTGCATATTCGCACCGGACTAGGCGAATTTCGCGGCGTAGACCGCCGCTTTCAACTGCGAGGCAAGGTCGGCAACATCAGCGTAGTGGACGATTACGGACATCATCCTACCGAGATCCGGGCCACTCTGGCGGCGGCGCAGCAGTGTGGATACGGTAAGATTCATGTGATTTTCCAGCCGCACCGCTATACCCGCACGCGCGATTTGTGCGAGGAGTTTGCCACTGCGTTTGATGGCGCGGATACGCTGCAGGTGCTGGACATCTACCCCGCGAGCGAGCCCCCCATCGAAGGGGTGACCGCCGAAGCCCTGGTGGAGCGTATCCGGGCCAATCGCAAGCCGGCGCGCTACGCGGAAAGTTTCGCGGGAGCGGCGCAGCGGGCGGCGTCAGAAGCCAAATCGGGAGACCTTATCCTGACGCTCGGCGCGGGCAGCATCTCGCAGCTCGGGCCGCTGGTGCTCGAAGTGCTGGAAAAGCGCTCCGCCGCATAAACGATTCTTTTACTTTAAAAATAAGCGCAAACCGTGGACCTCAATAATTACGATTGTAATATTACAAAACATGTAATATATTCAATTGAGAATGTCATGATAACCGGGGAGCAGTTACGGGTAGCGCGCAAGGATAAGGGGTGGACGCAAGTCAAAGCAGCGGACCGGCTTGGAGTTTCCCAGACGTATTTGTCCTTGCTGGAAAATGGAGATCGCCCGATCCCGGCTGCCTTGGCGCAGAAGGCTGTAAGCCTCTTCAGCCTACCTCTCTCGGCGTTGCCGGTCACCGCGAATGTGTATGGAGCGCACCGCGAAACCGATCAGGACGAACTGGCAGAGGAACTCGCGGCCTTAGGATATCCGGGCTATTCTTACCTGCAATCGCATAAGAAGCGCAATCCCGCAGAGGTCCTGGTGAAGGCATTAAGCGCGGAAAACCTGGACAGCCGTTTGATCGAGGCGCTTCCCTGGGTCGTTTTGAAATATCCAGACCTTGATTGGGATTGGTTATTGCCAGTAGTGAAAGTTCACGATCTCCAGAACCGGCTGGGATTTATAACCAGCATTGCCCGGAAATTGGCTGAGTTCGAAGGGAAGACGAAGGCTGCTTTGTTAGCGCAACGCGAAGCCGCTATTGAGCGTGCCCGGATGGCGCGCGAAGATACTCTTTGTCATGAGTCCTTGTCGCAAGCGGAAAGGCAGTGGCTTCGAGAGCATCGGACGGCAGAGGCCCGGCATTGGAATCTGCTGACCGATCTTGCCCCACAACATCTGAGCTATGCCAAAGGCTGACAGCATCCCCGAACCGTGGCAATCCTTCTTTAAGGCCATAGAAGGCAGCATTACAGAAGAAGTGGCATTGCATTGTCTGGGCGAATTTGTGGTCACGATGCTGTATGGACTACAGCGCGCCACCTCCGATGTAGATGTATTGACCGTAGCTCCATTTCAGCAACTCAATGCTGTTTTGAAGCTCGCGGGAAGGGGTTCCATGCTGCATAAGAGGTCCGGCCTTTATTTGGATTATGTGACCATCGCGACCATTCCAGAAGAGTACGAGGAGCGTCTTCGGGAGATGTTTCCGGAGGCCTTTCCTCGCCTGCGCCTGTTTGCCTGCGATCCGTATGACATAGCGCTGTCAAAGCTTGAAAGAAATATTCAGCGTGACCGTGATGACGTGAAATATCTGGCCCGGGTGGTTCCTTTCAATTTGGAGTTGCTTAAGGATCGTTATGAAAAAGAGCTTAGGCCCAACCTGGGCAATCCTCGTAGGGAAGATCTCACCTTAAAGCTTTGGATCGAGGCCATCGAGGAAGAACGCAATGCTCAAAAGAACAAATTCGGTGATCACGGAAAGCCGTGAAGTTGGCGATCAGGCCGAGCGCGGCGAAGCTTCGAACGAAAATTCAAAAAAGAAAATAAAAAATAAATTTTTCCTGCGCGTAATTCCTGCAAAAGCGGTTATAGTGAGCAAGACGGCGAGTCTCTAAAAAAATCCCATTGATGCCGCGCGACGACGCTCAGCTAACAGCGGATCCTCGAGTCGCACCTTCTCGCGTTATTCGAACGCGCGATGAGTGGTCCTCGTCTTCGGATGAGCGAGACCTCGATTCCCCACTCGGATTCCCACCGGAAGAAGAACCAAAGTTCCTGCGGGCGCAGAAGCGCGTCCCTGTGCGCCGGGGCGCATTACAGAAAAAAACCGCCAGCCGCATCAAGGACGCCTGCATTGTGCTTTGTGCCTTGGGGCTTGCCGCCGGATTGTATGTATGGCTGGGCCATTACGGGAATAGTAGCTGGCGTTTTCGCCTGGAATCGAGCGACAACATCGTGGTCCAGAGGCTGCAAAAGGTCTCGCGCGCCCAGGTGATGGACATTTTAGGCGCCGATATTGGCCGCAACATTTTCTTTGTCCCGCTAAGCGAACGGAAGAGGCAGCTGGAGGAGATTCCGTGGGTGGAGTCGGCCACGGTGATGCGCCTGCTGCCCGACCGTCTCGCGATCGATATCCAGGAGCGCACCCCAGTGGCATTTGTCCGCATCGGCCCGCGAGTGGGGCTGATCGATGAGCACGGCGTGATCATGGAGATGCCCCGCAACGCCAGGTATTCGTTTCCGGTGATTCATGGAATGAGCGAGGCGGAGCCAGTGACAACTCGCGCCCTGCGGATGAAGGTCTATAGCCGCCTTCTTCGGGAGCTGGATTCCGAGGGCGCGCAATATTCCAAGGACCTCAGCGAGGTGGACCTCTCCGATCCGGAAGATGTAAGGATCACGACCGAAGATCCCGCCGGGGCGGTGCTGATTCATCTGGGCAAGGAACAATTTCTGGAGCGTTACAAGATTTATATCGCCCACGTGCAGCAGTGGCGGCAGCAATTTCACAAGCTGGAGTCGGTGGACCTGCGCTATGAGCGGCAGATCATCGTGAATCCGGACCCGTCGCCGGGAGCGGCAGGCAAGCCGGCGCCGGAAGCGCGATAACAAGAAGAGAGAATGGCTACAGTCAAAGAAAACCTGATTACAGTGCTGGATGTAGGCAGCGCCAAAACCTGCGCCCTGATCGGAGAGGTCACGGAGTCGGGGCTGCGCTACCGCGGACATGGAATCAGCGAGTCGTCGGGAACACGCAAAGGGGCGATCGCGGACCTGGAGAAGGCCACGCGTTCCATCCAGAGGGCGGTCGAGCTGGCGGAAATTTCGGCAGCGGCCGAGGTGGAGCGCGCGGTGATTGGCGCTGGAGGGCCGCATATACGGGGAATCAACAGCCGGGGCGGGGTTGCGCTGGGAGCGCGGGCGCGGGAGATCACGCGCGAGGACATTCGCCATGCGGTGGAGCGGGCGCGAATGGTTTCACTTCCCTCCGACCGGCAGACGCTGCACCTGCTTCCCCAGGAATTCATTATTGACGAGCAGGACAGCATCTATGATCCCGCCGGGATGGTCGCCCACCGTCTGGAAGTCAATGCCCATATCGTGACCGCTGCCAGCAGCGCCACCCAGAACCTGGTGACGGCGGTGAATCGCGCCGGGGTCGAGGTGGATGACGTGGTCTTCGAAATGCTGGGATCGGCGGACGCGATCCTGCAAATGGACGATCGCGAACTCGGGGTGTGTCTTGTCGATATTGGGGCTGGATCGAGCGAGCTGATCGTATTTTATGAAGGCGCAGTGGCCCACACCGGGGTCGTCCCGGTGGGCGGCGACCACTTCACCAACGATGTTGCCGTGGGATTGCGCACCCCTCTGGCAGAGGCGGAAAAGATCAAAAAGCTCTTTGGCTCTGCGGTGGTGACGGCGGTGCCGGAAGGCAACGAGATTGAAGCGCCGGGAACGGGCGACCAGGGGTCGCGCCTGGTCCCCCAGCGGATGCTGGCGGAGATCCTTGAGCCGCGCACCCGCGAGCTTTTCGAAATGCTGCGCGAGAACCTGCGGCAGGCGGGGATGATGGAAGCTCTGGGTACGGGCTGCATATTGACCGGGGGAGGAGCACGCCTCTCCGGGATCGGAGAGGTGGCTGAGCAGGTATTGCGTTGTCCGATACGCGTCCTGGGACCCTGCGCGATCCCCAAGATGGCGGCGGAGCTGGCCAATCCCGAATTCAGCGCCGCCATGGGGATGCTGTTGTATACCCACCGTTCGCGGGCGGGACGGTTGTATCAGCAGCAAGGGTTGAAAGAGAAGATCAGGGCATTGTTTGTAGGTGTTTAGAACAGCATTAATTTCAAATCACAGAAGAGAGCTGGACCATGAGTGAACACAAAAGACAAGACGAGCAGACCGAAGCCGCGAAAGACATCCGCATCAGCTTTAACGAAGACCTTCACAATAACGCGAAGATCAAGGTCATCGGCGTAGGCGGAGGCGGCGGCAATGCAGTGAACCGCATGATCAGCGCCCACCTTGAAGGGGTGGAGTTCGTGGTCGCCAACACCGACATGCAGGCCCTGCAGCTCTCGCGCGCGCCGGTAAAGATCCAGTTGGGAGTAAAACTCACCAACGGCCTGGGGGCGGGCGCAAATCCGGAGACCGGGCGCAAAGCCGCCCTGGAAGATGCGGACAAGATTATCGAGGCGCTGGAAGGCGCGGACATGGTATTCGTCACTGCCGGTATGGGTGGGGGAACGGGGACGGGGGCTGCCCCAATTATTGCCTCATTGGCCAACGAGATGGGCGCGCTCACGGTTGCCGTCGTAACCAAGCCGTTTGGCTTTGAGGGCAAGCGCCGGCAGGCGCAGGCGGACCGCGGCCTGGCGGAGCTGATCGAGTCGGTGGACACTACCATCGTGATCCCCAACGAGAAGCTGCTGGCGGTTGCCCAGGATGCCGGCTTCTTTGAGTCCTTCCGAGTTGCCGACGATATTCTGCGCCAGGCGGTGCAGGGAATCTCCGACATCATTACGATCCCCGGCATCATCAACCGCGACTTTGCCGATGTGAAGACGATTATGCAGGGCATGGGATACGCGGTCATGGGGACGGCGACCGGGCGCGGAGAGCGGCGCGCATTGGAGGCGGCACAGGCCGCAATCGCCTCTCCGCTGCTTGAAGCGGGGGCGATTGATGGGGCGCGCGGCATCCTGATAAACATTACCGGCTCCAGCTCCCTTAAGCTGGCCGAGGTCAATGACGCTTCTACGATCATCCAGAGTGCCGCCCATGAGGACGCAAATATCATCTTTGGGGCGGTGTTGGACGAGAATATGAAGGATGAGGTCAAGATTACGGTGATTGCCACCGGATTCAAGAACGAGTATGTGCCACGGAAGGAGCGGGCGGGGGCGGCGATCTCCACCGTCCGTACCGGCTCTTCTTACGTCCCATCATCGTCCTCTGGTTCGTCGATGGTCCAGACAGCAAGTCCAGCTCCGGTCAATGGACACGCGGAGCACAGCCGGACCATGGCTGCAAGCGCCAGCACGCCAACGCTTTCCAGCACAGGCATTCCCCCCACGCATACAGCTCTGGCAGTTACGGAGGACGATGGCCATATGGATATGCCAATAAATGTCATTTCCGGTGGCGAGACCGACGATTTGGACGTGCCGGCGTTCCTCCGGAAGAGGAGTATGTAAGTATATTAGAATCAGCAATTTGTAGTTTTAATCGAATATAGCCGGAGAAAGCCGCAACTCTGCTGAGGAGAAAAGGCATCAGAGGTATTAAGACCAGCAACTTAGGTCTTACCTCTGGTGTTGATTTAAAAGCGGTTTAACTTGAAATTGAAGGGGAGCTCTCTTAACATCACTAGAGCAGCTCAAAGAATGAATTGATCTTGTGACTTGGCATAAGTCCAAGGAAAGCATAAATTTAGCCGCGATAAGCGGTAAATGAGATATCTGGGCCTCAATGAAAAAGCGTTTCAATCCTATTTTGCTGGTTTTAGCCCTCTGCGTGGCCGCGCTGCCTTCCTTTGCGAGCTCCGCGGATGTGCATCCCCATGTCGCCGGCTCTCATAAGAGCAGCAGCACGATCAAAGAGAACCCGCGGACACAGCGCCACATCAGCAGACTGCGCCATAGCCGCCGGTATTCACGGTACGCGCGCCGCCACCGCAGGCACCGTCATTACGAGCATTTCTACACCAGCTCCTATGACAACCAGAACACCATAGGAGACGTCGCTACTGGGGAAGATCCGGTGGTGCGAGCCGCGGCCATCGATGCGCTGGGGAATTTTAACGGCACCGCGCTGGCGATCGATCCGAATACAGGGCGCATTCTGGCGATGGTAAACCAGAAGCTGGCACTCTCAGAAGGCGCGGAGCCCTGCTCGACGATCAAGCTGGCGGTCGGATTGGCCGCCTTGAGCGAGCGCGTGGTCACCAAGGACACTATGGTCAGGCTGGGACGGCGCTCCCGCATGAACCTGACCCAGGCCCTGGCCCATTCCAACAATGCCTATTTTGAGGCACTGGGCCGCAAACTCGGTTTTGAGCGGGTCAAGCACTATGCCAACCTCTTTGGTTTGGGCGAACTGGCCGGATATAACATTGAAGGCGAACATCTCGGTATCTATCCCGATGAGGAGCTTGAAGCCAAAAAGGGCGGCGTAGGCCGTATGTGCTCCTTTGGCGAGAGCATCTCATTGACCCCGCTACAGCTCGGCGCTCTGGTCAGCGCTATGGCAAATGGCGGTACCCTCTATTACTTGCAGCATCCCAACACCCCCGAAGAGATCGTGAGCTTCCAGCCCAAGGTAAAGCGGGTACTGGACATCTCGAACGCGATCCCGGAGATGGTGGATGGCATGTCGGGAGCCGTCCGATACGGCACGGCGCGGACCCTGCGCACCAGCTTTTCGGAGGAGCCGATCCTGGGCAAGACCGGGACCTGCTCCAACAATGGGACACGCTTTGGCTGGTTTGCTTCTTATGCGGACACCAACTATGGCCGCATTGTGACTGTCGTCTTCCTGCGCGGCGGGTATGAGGTATTCGGTCCGCGAGCTGCGGAGATTACCGGCAAGCTCTACCGGAATCTTTATGACCACAGCTTCTTTGCCATCAAGACCCCGATCGACAAAGCAACGACCAGCGCCGTAGTGGGCGCATCACAGTAACCTTTAAATCCTGTAATTGCAAAAGGTCTCCTGAATAGGAGGCCTTTTTGTTTTGGCTAAAAACCAGTTGCAGGTTTCGAGCTTCAGGTTTCAAAGCGGGTGGTTTAAAGCCGATGCGAGCTTGCGAGCAAGCAAGCCGAAGGACCCCGAAAATGCTTGGTTCTACAGATGCCGGTCAGGGTTTTTCGACCAAGATCCCGTGAAAAAGTCTATAACCATTGATGCTCCTTGCCGATAGGATCCTTCGACGCGCACTGCGTGCTCGCTCTGGATGACAAAGTTGAGAGATATCCAAATCAATAAATGTAAGAGAGCCCCGTCAAAATAAATAGAAACATCCATTAAAGTTGAAAAAGGACAGCCCGCCGGGGAATTGCAGGCTGTCCTTTTTGTTTGTGGGGACCTAACGTTTTTTTGCGTTCTAGCGGTCTCCATCATTGTCAGTACGCTGACCGGTAGAGGGATCGAGATATAGCCGCGGGGCATGCCGTCCTGCGAAGTTGAACAATGAATTGAGCGAGCCAGCCTTAGAATCCATAGACTGGTTGCCAATTCTGCCCAGGTCCCAGTTGTCCTCGATAAAGCCGAGGATTGAGCTTTGATCGGTTACGCTGTGATCGACGAAATTGACGCGAGCGTAAGGCGAGACCACCAGTAATGGCTGGCGTGGGCCATATCCACAACGTCCGGGATAATTGCCGGGAGCAGTGGTCCCGCAGGAGCCCGGCCCGGCCAAGGCATCTTCCGGGATGCTGGACTGCGACAGGATCGGCCCCATCACATGGTCGTACCAGCCATCGGAATCATCATAGGCGATAATAACGGCGGTTTCGTTCCATTCTGGAGTCTTTTGAAGTTTGTTGATGGTGTCCACCAGGAAGTTCTGCTCGTCCAGGGGATCGGAGTAACCGGCATGGCCGTCCTGGTAGGCGGCGGCTTTCAGGTAGCTTACGGCAGGCAGGTTGCCAGCGTTCACAGCAGTCCAGAAATCGCTGAGGTCATACTGGTGGTTGGCCTGGTCGGTATGGCCAATCGCGCTGCTCGAGCTGGGCGGAAGATGGTGAGGGTTTGCAGTCTGCGGAAAGTACTGGAAGGGCTCGTGGTGGGGAATGTAATCCTTGCTGGTCCCTGCGAGTCCGGCGTGGGTGCTGCCGCATACTGCTTTGCCATTGCTTATCGAGGTAGGACGGAAGCCGCCCTGGAACCATCCCCAGGTGATATTTTTCTTGTTCAAAAGATCGCCAACATTGGTTCCCGTCATGGTGATCAGGGTCCCAGTCGTAGGAGAGCAATCATCCAAAGCAGGGCGCGGATCGCCGATCACAGTCCCTAATTCGACATTACCAGGGACTTCGGCCGGGGTAGCGCCATGGGTCTGTCCTGAGACCAGGTTCAGGGCGCCAGGAGTCGAAGGGCCAAAGCCCGTGCTGAAGGAGTTGTCGCTCATGGCAAAGTGCTGGGCATAGTTCCAGAGGGCGGTCACGGTATTGCCGTCGTAGTAGCCCATCACTTCATCCCGGCCATCCGGCGTGGTGCAGCGGCCCACGGTTTGAACGAACTGGTCCATCAGTCCGTGGTCAAAGGCTTTTTGCTCGTCGGTGTAGCTGTGGTCCTGGTCGCAGGTGACGGCTTGCGAGCGGTCGAGGCGGAAGGGGTTCTGGAGGTTAGGATTCGCGGTGAGCAGCCCGCCGGTAAGACCATTGACCGATGGTGTGTTGGATGCGGCGGAAAATGAGGGTTCTCCGGAGGGATTGGCGGCTTTCGGGTAAGTAGCAAAATAGTGGTCGAACGAGATATTCTCCTGGAAGATTACGACCACATGCTTGATCGGAGTGTCGGTGGGATAATCATCCCGGTCGGCTGCATAGAGCGGAGCGCCGGTAATCGAGGCAGTGAGAAGCAGGCTAATAAAACATTTACTGCGAGATAGCTTGCGATGCACAGGAATCTCCTTGGAAAAGAATTAGAAGGGAAGAGCAGTGGCGCCGGCTTGTCCGCCGGCGAATTGAAAAGCTCAACTCAAAGGCAATGCTAGGCGGGAGATATAAATCCCAAGTTGCAGAAGTATGAAAAATACGTAAATGGATAGAGAGTACCCAGGAACTCTGATATCCGAGAGCAGAGACAAACCTGAATTGCAAAAATCTTCAGAGCACAAGAAGCTGCCTAGCCTGATTCCAGCCGCAAGCCTTATACATCTATGCTGGTTTAAGAAAGCGTCGGGGTACGGCGTTTCGGGTTCTTGCGATCGTCGGCGATTACGCCGTCGCGAATGTGAATCACGCGATGCGCATATTCGGCGATATCGTGCTCGTGAGTGACTACCACGATGGTATTGCCCTGGCTGTGCAGATGATCGAAGAGGGCCATGATCTCGTTTCCGGTTTGCGAATCGAGGTTTCCGGTAGGTTCGTCGGCGAGCATCAGCGAAGGATTATTGACCAGAGCGCGAGCGATGGCAACGCGCTGGCGCTGGCCTCCGGAGAGCTCGTTGGGCTTGTGCATCATGCGCTGTTCCAGGTCGACCTTGCGTAAGGCCGCCTTGGCGCGTTCGATCCGCTCCTCGGAAGGGGTGCCATTGTAGATCAGCGGCAGTTCGACGTTGTGCAGCGAGGTGGCGCGGGCCAGCAGATTGAAAGTCTGGAAGACAAAGCCGATTTCCTTGTTGCGGATGCGGGCCAGCTCGTCATCGTCGAGCTCGCTTACCAGATGTCCATTCAGCCAGTAGTTGCCTTTACTGGGAGTATCGAGGCAGCCGATCAGGTTCATCAGGGTTGATTTACCGGAGCCCGATGGTCCCATAATGGCCACATATTCGTTCCGGTCAATGCGCAGGTTTACGCCACGCAGGGCATGGACCTGTTGCTCGGAGCCCATGTCGTAGGTCTTCCAAAGATCTTCGACGAGAATGATGCTGGAATCGGGAGGCTGCTTGACGGTGCTGCTCTCCGTGACATCGGCCAGATGGGTTGCCATTCTGTTCTCCTGCTGCATTCGTTAGTACCTGTCCCGGGGGCAGGACTTGCCTTCCTATACGCGAGCGCCATCCGTATAGTTCCAGTCTAAAAGAAATTAGACGGAACTCAAGGTGGACGGTTAGGATTTTTCTTCTTCTTTTTTCATGGTGGAGTTGTCCACCTTTACGCTGGCGCCATTTTTCAGCGACCGCAGGACTTTATAGCTGCCGGTCACGATCTCGTCGCCTTCGTTCAAGCCGCTGGTGATCTCGATATCGGTGCTCCCGGTAATGCCGGTCTGCACCGGCTTAAACTGGGCCTTCCTGGTTTTATCCACCACGAAGACGCCCTGAATCTCCTGTTTGTCTTTGGCGGAAGATGGCGGGCCGGCCTTCTTGTCTTTCGGGTCCTTCAGATCGCCCGCGGTGCGGATGGTCAATGCCTGGATGGGAATCGCCAATGCCGACTGCTTGCTGAAAGTGGTGATCTTCGCCGTGGTGGAGAGTCCGGGACGTAAATTGGCGGGTGGATTATCCACGATGACTACCACTTTAAAGTCTTTGGCTTCATTGCTGCTTCCGGTCGTCTGCGAGGTAGCAACCCCGGATGAACGGACCAGGGCCTGGTCGCCGATTTCGCTTACATGTCCTTTAAAAGTCTGGCCTGGAAGTGCATCGATCGTGACTTCGGCGGGCTGGTTCAGCTTGACGTTCACAATGTCGGTTTCATCCACCAGAACTTCAGCGGTAATGACCGACATATCGGCCAGCGTCATCAGGGTGCTGCCCGGCGCGTTCTGGATGCCGACTACCACCGACTCGCCCTCACGCACTGGAAGGTTGGTCACAATGCCATCAAAGGGAGCGACATAAGTTGTCTTGCTGAGGACATCGCTTAAGCGGGTCAAAGTGGCCTTGGCCTGCCCGATATGGCCCACGGCAGACTGGACTTGCGCTTTGGCCTGAGCCAGCTTTGCTTCCGATTGCGCCAGGTCCGCAACTGCAACGTCGTAAGCTGCTTTCCTGGCGTCATAGTCGGATTTTGCAATCAACTGCGCCTTGTATAGCCCTTGCGCCCGCTCATAATCGAGGCGCTTCTGCTCGGTATCGGCCTGGGAATGGTTTAAGTCCGCCTGCGCAGTCTTGACAGCCGCTTCATAGGCGGCTTCATCGGTCCGGGTGACCTCAAAATTGGCCCGTTGGGCCGCGACGTCGGCCTGGGGCTGAGTATTTTCCAGCCGGACCAGCAGGTCGCCCTTTTTCACCGTCTGCCCCTCTTTAACGTAGAGCTTGGTGATCTTTCCATAACCCTGCGCCCCCACATTCACGTAGGTCTTGGGCTTGATTTCGCCCGAAGCGCTTACCACGGTCGTGAGGTCCTCGCGTACCGCTTTACCGGTCTGGACAGCCGTAACGTTCTTTTTGCTCTGTTGAACACTGAATCCCACCAGCGCCAGCAGCACTACGATTACCCCGGCAATAATCAGGATCTTTTTCACACACGTCCTTCATTCCTGGATTTTGGAAAGGAGTAGCCGCCCTCGATCCGGTATATCCGTTCCAGATTACGAATCTAGATACGAGAGGTGGATGGCCAAAGTTGCGTCTTCACGCGCATTCGAGCCAAGATGGCCAATGTCTCTGAAAATAACCGATTGTAGCCTAAATTGGAAGCCCAGCGGTGGCCAAAGAAAGGCCAAGGCCAGCCTGCGGCAAAGGGAAAAAACCATTAAAAAATACTGGTGAGGGAGGGCCCTCAGCCTTGCTTTCAGAAGCGGCAAAAACTTACAATGAGAGCACCCTAATGTTCTCCCTTGCTTGAAGGAGTTGGTGTTCGATGTTTATGCGTTCTGTACTCCGCGCATCTTTACTTGCAATCGCTTTTGTGGTTTTGAATGGTGGCGCTTCGGTAACGGCGCAAAATGCCAGCAGTTCAGACACAAATCCCCCCAAGGCCACGTCCCAAGACAAAAAAGAGCAGGCCCCGGATGCAACCGATCTGCGCAACCGTCCGCTTACCGAGAGGCAAAAGAAAGAAAATGCCAAGGCCCTGAAAGCGGAGAACGAGGTCTATAAAAAGTGGCTGGATGAGGACGTCCGCTGGATCATTACCGATGAGGAGAGGGCGGCATTCAAGAAGCTCTCGAACAACGAGGAACGAGACCAGTTCATCGAGCAGTTCTGGCTGCGCCGCGATCCTACGCCGGACACTCCGGAAAACGAATTCAGAGAAGAGCACTATCGCCGCATCGCTTACGCCAACGAGCACTTTCCCGCCGGTATTCCGGGATGGAGAACGGACCGGGGGCGCATTTACATCGTCTTCGGCCCGCCCGATGAGATCGATTCCCATCCCAGCGGAGGCTCCTACAATCGTCCTATCGAAGAAGGCGGTGGTGAGACTTCCACCTATCCGTTTGAAACCTGGCGTTATCGCTATATCGAGGGGATCGGGCAGGAAGTGGAGATCGAATTCGTCGATACCTGCATGTGCAACGATTACCACATGACGATGGACCGCTCGGAGAAAGATGCCCTGAAGAATGTGCCGGGCGCGGGCTTGACCGAATATGAACAAATGGGCCTGTCGAGCAAGGCGGACCGCTTCAACGGCGGATTAGAGCAATTAGGGGCAGGGCCGAACAGCACGCAAATTCAGGCCAAGCAATTCGACCGGCTGGAGCAATTTGCCAAGCTGAACCGCGCTCCCACGGTGAAATTCAAAGACCTGGAAGAGGTAATCACCACCAAGATTCACTACAACATTTTGCCCTTCGATGTGCGCGCGGATTTCGTGAAGGTCACCAGCGATACCGCCCTGGTCCCATTCACGATTCAAATCAAGAACAAGGACATCACATTCGTTAACAAAGACGGCATCCAGCGGGGCACGGTAAATATCCTTGGCCGGGTCACCACGCTGACCGGAAAAATCGCGCAGACCTTCGAGGACACTGTCCAGGTGGACGTTCCCGCCGAACTGCTGGCCAAGACCACCGAAAACTCTTCCGTGTACTGGAAGGCGCTTCCCTTGCGGCAGGGCCTCTATCGCGTCGATATTGTTGCGAAAGACGTGAACGGAGACCGGGTCGGCACCTGGAGCCGCGGTATCCGCGTCCCTGATTTCAGCGACGATAAAGGGCTCTCCTCCTCCACCCTGATCCTGGCGGGCGTGATGGAACGGGTGCCGGCGAAATCGGTAGGCGCGGGAAACTTTGTGATCGGAACGACGAAAGTGGTCCCCCGACTGGAATCCGCCGATGGGCATCCGGCGAGTTTCAAGCGCAACCAAAGGCTCAACTTCTGGATGCAGGTCTATAATCTGAGCGTGGATGGACAGACGAAAAAACCCTCTGCGACCGTCGAGTACGACATCGTAAACAGCGCGACCAAGAAGTCTGTGGTGCAGACTACGGAGAGCACGGACCAGATGGGCAATATCGGCGATCAGATGACGCTCGAAAAGAGCTTGCCGCTGGGAAGCGTGGAGCCTGGAACGTACGAGCTGACGATCAAGATCAATGACAAGGTTGCCAAGCAGACGATTAGTCCGTCTGCAAAATTTGTCGTTGAGTAACATTGGATTTCGAGGTAGAGAGTTTCCCTGGTTGACTCAACCTTCCATGTTGAGGAGGTAGGAGGTATGAGAACGAAGCCAACGAAGCTAGGATGGTTGCTTTCGCTGCTGGCCCTTGCCATGCCCGCATTTGCAGGTTCTTCCGGCGCTATCTCCGGCACAGTAAAAAGCGCAGACGGCACTCCACAAATGGGCGCGGCCGTCGAGATCTTCTCCGCTACAGGATCTTTTGACCCCGTGCTTCTTTACACGGACCAAGCTGGACGATTTTCCGCCAACCATATTCTGCCAGGCATTTACAGCGTAAAAGTCTCGGCGGCCTCCTTCCTGCCATCTTTGCGCGACCATCTCTCACTCCGCTCCGGGGCGCACATCGTAGTGAACTTGACCGTCAATACGTTGTTCGAGGCGATCCAACTCCTGCCCGCCCGGCAAAAAACTCCGGAAGATGAGGACGACTGGCGATGGACTTTGCGCTCCACTGCCAATCGTCCAATCCTGCGTTTAGTGAATGACGAGCCTCTGGTGCTGGTCTCCCATTCCGGCCGTAAAGAAGATCGCACCCTCAAGGCCAGGGTGGTCTTTGTTGCCGGAGGCGGCGCGGCGGCTTTCGGGGGATCCGACAATTACACGACCCTGTTCGGATTAGATCAGGCGATCTCCGCGAACGACACCATTGCCTTTAACGGGCAAGTTGGATATGCCAACGGAGAGCCTACAGGAGCGGTCCGCAGCTCATATTCCCACCACTTCCAGAATGGTCAAGACCCGCACTTCGCATTTACACTGCGCCGCAGCGCGCCGGTGGGCACCCAGGGAAACACTCTCAATTCCATGCAGTGGAGCTACTCGGACAAGCAGACCATTGCGGATTTCATCGAACTAAAGTACGGCAGCGAGTTGGAGACGGTGCAGTTCCTGAAGCGGGTAAGCCGGTTGCGTCCGTTCGGCTCGATGGCGGTACATCTCTCTCCTGCAACCAAAGTGGAATACAGCTATGCGACTGCGGAGCCCTTGAGCAGCTTTGACCGGGCTTTTACCGAAGCGGACCTTACAGATACGGCGCCGCGCGTCTCGATTTCAGGCAAGATTGCCAACCTGGAGCGCGCCTGCCACCAGGAAGTGGCGGTTTCGCACAAAATGGGCAAGACCAATCTCCAGGCAGCCGTCTTTTACGATGGCATAAAGGACATCGCGCTGACGGGCGATGGAATTGCTACGGCCCAGGACCCTTATTTCCTTCCCGACTATTCCGCCGATACGTTTACTTACAACGGCGGAAACCTGCATTCGACCGGGCTCCGATTGGTGATGGAGCGCAAACTCACGAATGGCGTGACGGCCATCCTGGATTACGCGATGGGAGACGTGATCGAACCCCATGGCGCAACTGCGCAAGCGAGCTGGCAGGAGGTGAAGGGCAACTTTCACCAGATGAAGGCGCACACCATTGCGGCGAAGATGTCAGGTAAAATCCCGGTTTTGCAGACCCGGCTGGGCGTTTCCTATAAATGGTCCAGCGAAGCCAGCGTAACGCAGGTGGATGCATTCAATGCAAGCCCCGGCCAGGCAGACCCCTTTCTGGGGGTTTATCTGCACCAGCCAATCCCGGGAGGGACTTTCCTGCCAGGAAAGCTGGAGGCATTGGTGGATGTCCGCAATCTTCTGGCCGAAGGCTATCGGCCTTTTTTGGCGGCAGACGGGCACACGCTTTATCTTGCGCAGGCGGTCCGCGCAGTGCGAGGCGGATTGGCCTTCACTTTCTGAAGTTTCATGCTAACTTCTTTATGGCCCTGCTAAACAGGGCCTTTTCTTTTGCTTGCGGTTTTTACCGGCAGCAGCCCTATATCTTGTTGTTGGCGAATAAAAGGCGAAATGGTAGCATCTTCTTACCACAGGCCCTGGCAGTTCCAAGCGCCCTAGTTTGGAACTTAAAAGCCTCGCAATAAAAAGGTTGTGTTTTATGTATAGTGCACCGGAAGCAATGAAAAAGCTCACCTTTCGGGACGCGGCAAAGCTCTGGCACGACTCCCGAAAACTTAATCTCAAGCCGCGGAGCTGGGAGATGTATGGCCACTATATCGGCGTGCTCAACCGCTTCTTTGGCGACACAAGGCTGAAGCAGCTCCATATTGGCCACTTCATCGAATATCAAAAATGGCGCATGCAGAAGGCCGGAGCTTCTGCAATCAACCATGAGCTCAATACGCTGGCGCAGGTGCTGGACAGCGCCGATCTGTGGGAGCCGATCAAGAGACATTACCGGCCCCTGCCTTTGCCGAAATGGACGCCGCCACGCGTGATGACGGCAGAGGAAGAAGACCATCTCTTCAAGATTGCCTCTTCCAATAACCGGTGGGCCGTCGCCTATTGGGTGGCTTCTCTCACCAACAATACCTCGGCCAGCGGATGTGAATTGAGGGGACTGCAACTTCGGCACATCGATATCGGTGGTTCTCCCCCGATCATCTACGTGCCATCGGATTCGGTGAAGAACGAATATCGCGCGCGGGTGATTCCCCTGAACGATCGTGGAGTGATCCAGATCCAGCGCATCCTGGAGCGGGCGCGCACGCTGGGGGCGACCCAGCCGCACCACTATATTTTTCCGCTGCGGGTGAAGAAGGGGAGTTACGATCCCGCGCGCCCGGCGAGCGCCTCGTTTATTAAGAAGGCCTTTCACGAGATGCGCGAAGCGGCAGGCCTGCCGTGGCTGCGCCCTCATGACCTGCGCCATCAGGTCATCACCAAGCTGCTGGAGGCAGGCGCTCCGGAGCAGACGGTGATGGCCATTGCCGGACACGTGAGCCGCCAGATGCTGGAGCACTATTCGCACCAGCGCGTGGACGCAAAAAAATCCGCGCTGGACCTTATCAATCCGGACCACCGGCAGAGCTTTCCAGCCTGGACAAAGAAGCGGGTTCTGCCGTATTTGCGAGTTTCAGGAGGCACTCCCGGTGAGGGGCAGAAGCGCCATCTCCGGGAAGGAAAGTGAAAAGCAAATCTGAAGTTGATGTTTCTGGTTCCCATGAAAGGCCAGGCAGCGTTCCTGGAGCATAATGGAATCCAGCAACAAACAAGAAGCTAAATGCAGGAGCCCTGCATCTTATCTGTATAGCGCAAGAAGGACTTGATGACCATTGCTACTGTCATGTCGCATGAATTTTGCCATGAATTGAGCTCGATCAACCCAAAGCTCATCCAGTCGCGGTGTACAAGCTGCGGGCTCATCATTGCGACCAGTCCCAGCATTCCCATTCTCAAATTCGCAGAGTCATTGCACAGCTGTCCCGGATATCTTTACTATCTCCGCTAGATCCAGGGCAGTTTCGCGCAGCAAAACCCAGCAATTTCAAGATTCCAAAACAAGAACGTTTTAAAGATTGATGCGGAGAATTAGCGGCTATGCGGGATATGGATTTTCACCACTGTTCCCTTGCCGACTTTACTGCGCACCCTGAGCCGCCCATCGTGGTTCGCAACCACGCCTTTTACGATCCAGAGTCCGAGCCCAGCGCCCTTTTCGCCCTTGGTAGTGAGGAATGGATCGAAAATTCTGGGCATCAAATCGGGCGAAATTCCATGTCCGGTATCGGCAACGATGATGGTGATGCTGCCGCCGTCCTCCCGGGTTGGGCGAAGATAGCGGGTGCGAACCGTCAAAATTCCTCCTCCTGGCATTGCGTCTTTGGCGTTTACCACCAGGTTGGAGAAAACCTGGCGCCACTGGTCTGCGGCGATGACGGCCGCCGGAATTTCGTCGAGATCGGTGACCGTGTTCACGTTGGCGCTTTGCAGCTGGCGATTCAGCAAGAGCAGCGTATCTTCGATCAGCGTATTGATATTGACCTTTTTCAGTCGCTCGTTGCTGCGGTAAAGGCCCAGCATCTGGCGGACAATGCGAGCGACGCGTTCGGCCTCAGAGGCGAGGATGTCACAGATGGGCCGGTGCTCCGGCTCCGCAATTTCAGAGAACAGATAGATGGCGTTCTTGATCGCCTCCATCGGATTGTTCACTTCATGGGCGATGGTGGCAGCGAGGCGTCCTGAGGCGGCAAACTTTTCAATTTCCATCATGCGCTGCTCCGCCTTGAGCTGTTCGATGCGCCGCAAAGCCGTGAGGTCCCGCAGGACGGTGACGGTATACGAGACCAGCCCGCGCTCGTCAAAAATCTTTTCCGAGCGCACATCGTACTCGGCTTCCGCCCTGGTATTCGGATCGTAAAGCTTGATCTGGGTCGAGATCTGGTCCTCGAAACCAAAGGTAAAAGTCGAAATATACGCGTCGAAACGAGCGTGGTTCTTGACGCACAGTTCGTCCCGGACCGACTCGCCTTCCGGTCCAAATAGATTTTTCGCAAGCGGGTCCTGCAGCACGAAGCGGGCCGCTTTATCGCACACAATAATAGGGTCGCCCACGTTTTCAATGATGAGGTTCAGGCGATCGCGGTCCTGCCGGACGACCTCCTCGGTCTTGCGCAAAAGGTCGTAGTTTTCGCGCAACTCCTGGTCGGCGCGGCGCAGGTCGGTGACATCGCGCATGACGGCGACGATGCCAATCGGCTGTCCGTCACGATCGAAAGTCGGAGTACACACCGCTTCAAAAAGGATCTCCTCGCCTTCGTAGGCGTCGACCAGTACCAGGTCGCGCGAATGTTGCTCGCCGGAAACCGCCATAGAAGAGAGGGCCGCCGAAAACAACAGGTTGTTGAGCTCTACGGCCCGGACAAACCCTTGGGTAACATTGCTGTCGGGGACCTTGAAGAAGCGCTCCGCCTCTTTGTTCTGCACCAGCACACGGTAGTGGGTATCGATAAGAATGACCGGATCAGTCATACTGCGCATGACGGTCTGCAACTGCGAGATATTCATCTCCATGTCGGTCATGCTGTTGTAGTAGTGCTCCACCTTAAATAAGCGGGAGAGATACCGGTTGGCCAAATCGATCAAGTTGGCAAGGCGAGTGAGTTCGTGTGATGTTTTGGGCAGCTCCACGGCGACCATCGCGGCATAGGAGCGCACGCGGCAGAGGGAGCAAACCTGTTCATCCAACGTCAGCTTGCGACGCGCCGAGGCGTTCTCCACCGCCAAACAGGTGGAACCGCGGTCCCGCTCCGACTCCCAGCAGGCGCGTCCACTTCGGAAAAGAATGGGATGGCAGTAGAGGGAGCGGTGATGAATGGAAGAGTCTTTGATTACAGCAGGCTTTTGCCGGTGCAGCGTGTCCGTGAGGCGATTGCCAGGCGCATAGAGAGGGCTGCGGAAGCGCTGCAAATACGAAACCGAGCAATTTACCGATGCAGTGGGCACAACCTGCCCGGTTTCAAAGTCGGTGGAAAGCACAAAGGTGCGTTCATATCCCAGTTTAACGATCTCTTCCAGCAGGATGGGATATACCTCTTCGGAACGTTCGGCTTGTAAAAGACGCAGCTCGGCAGGGGCGGATAAATTCTTTTCAAAGCGGCGAGAGGAGCTCGATTTCGTTTTTGCCTTGCCGGTTGCGAGCCCAGGACTTGCCACGCCAGTTCCTTTCAAAGAATCCCAAAAAGTATCGCTAAGGAGGCGTGCAAGGGCCAGTCCTGAGGGGTAAGACGTTCTGTCATAACGTCATATTTATTCCGTGAGATTTTTTTAACTCTAGAGTTATTTGGGGTTGCTGTCAAGAAGCTGATTGCCTTTTTTGAAGGTCTTATTTCGCCCTGACTGACGAGGAATTAGACAGCCCGAGCTTCCGGCTCGAAGGACTCCTGGGAGACCATCTCGGCCGGAGGTTGCGTATTCCGGGTAGTCAGGGTCTTAACAGCGACGTAAAGCACCGGGATAAAGATAAGGTTCAAAAACGTGGAAACAATCATCCCTCCGAAGACGGTAGTGCCAACGGAGTGACGGCTGTTGCGACCGGCGCCTTGGGCCAGCATCAAAGGCGTGACCCCCAGGATGAATGCAAAAGAAGTCATAAGAATTGGGCGCAGACGAATGCGGGCCGCATCAATGGCCGCTTCCACGATGGAATCGCCGCGCGCGCGGAGCTGCTCGGCAAATTCGACGATCAGAATGCCGTTTTTGCTGGAGAGGCCAATCAGCATGACCAGTCCGATCTGGCAGTAGACGTCGTTCTGCAGGCCGCGCAGGAATTGCGCCCCGACCGCTCCCAGTATCGCCACCGGAACTGCCAGCAGCACAATGAAGGGAAGCGAGAAGCTCTCATATTGAGCGGCCAGGGTCAGATACACGACAAGAAGTCCCAAGCCGAAGAGCAGTGTGGTCTGGCCTCCCGATTGGATTTCTTCGAGCGATAATCCGGTCCATTCGAAGGAAATTCCCTTTGGAAGGACCTGCTTGGCGAGGGCCTCCATAGAGGCGATGGCCTCACCTGAGCTGCGGCCCGGGGCCGGAGAGCCGTCTATCTCCGCGGAGCGGAAAAGATTGTGATGACTGATGACCTGGGGAGTAGTCGATTGCGAGAGCTGCACCAGGTTATCCAGCGGGACCATTGCGCCCCGGTCGGAGCGGACATAGAACTGGCGAATGTCCTTGGGCTCAGCGCGGAACTGCTGATCGGCCTGCACATACACGCGATAGGAACGGTTATTGAAGTCGAAATCGTTGATATAGCGCGATCCCATGTATACCTGCAGCGCGTCGGTGATCTGGGAGAGCGGAACGCCAAGGCTCTTGGCCTTTTCGCGATCAATGCTCACAAGCAATTGCGGGTCGCTGGCGGTAAAGCTGGTGAATAATCCGGCAAGCTCTTTTGGCCGGGCATTCCCCTGGCGCACGAAGTCCTGGGCGATCCTGGCAAAGGCCTCAAGACTGTTTCCGCCCTGGTCCTGAAGCACGAATTGGAAGCCGCCGAACTGGCTAAGGCCGGAGATCGCCGGAGGAGCAAAGGGAAGCACCAGGGCCCCTGAAATTCCGAAGAGAGGGCCGCGCATGCGATTGATGACTGCATCGGCCGAGTGTTGCTCTCCGTGGCGAGTGGAGACGCTCTTGAGCGGCACGAAAATGAGTCCCCGGTTCGGGGCGGCGCCGCTGAAGCTGAAGCCGCTCACGGCAAAAGTGCCCAGGACCTCAGGCTGCTTTGCCATGAGAGCAGCAGCCTGGCGGGCGATCTTGGCGGTATAGTCCAGCGAAGCCCCTTCAGGGGACTGGACGACAACGATGAAGTAATTCTGGTCTTCCTGCGGGACGAACCCGCGGGGGACATGCTGATACACCCAGTAGGTCAGCCCAAGCAGGAGCAGGAAGACGGCAATCACGGCATAGCGGAAGCGCAAAATGCGCGCCAGAGTATGCCTGTATCCGGTGGTCATCCTGTGGATGCCTTGATTCACTACTCCGAAGATCCCGGTGGAAGCTTCGTGCTCCCGCCGCAGCAGCAGGGCAGAGAGCGCTGGGGTAAGCGTAAGCGCATTGAAGGCTGAAATGGTAATCGAAAAGGCGATAGTAAGGGCAAACTGCTTGAACAGGATACCGGTCGTGCCGGGGAAGAACGCGACCGGCACGAAGACGGCAACCAGCACCAACGAGGTTGCGATCACGGCCCCGGCAACTTCTTTCATGGCGACCGAAGCGGCGCGATGCGGCTCGCTGATGCCTTCGGTGATGTGCCGCTGAATGTTCTCGATTACGACGATGGCATCATCCACCACCAGTCCTGTGGCCAGCGTGATCCCGAACATGGTAAGGGTGTTGATCGAAAAGCCAAACAGCTTTACGAAGGCAAAGGCGCCTACCAGGGAGACCGGGATGGTGATGGCCGGAATCAGGGTGCTGCGCCAATCCTGCAAAAAAATAAAAATCACGGCGATGACCAGCAGGATTGCCTCTCCCAGCGTGACGAGCACGTCCCGGATGGACTCGCTCACCACGGTGGTGGTATCGAAGGCGATCTGGTACTTCATCCCCGGAGGGAACCGTTTGGAAAGCCGTTCCAATTCGGCGAGGGCATTGCGCTCTACCTCCAACGCGTTAGCATTGGAAAGCTGGGTAAGGCCCAGGCCGATGGCCTCATGACCGTTGAATTCGAGGTTGGAGCTGTAACTTTCCGCCCCCAGCACCGCCCGCCCCACATCCCTTAATTTGACCAGCGAGCCATCCGTACTGGTTTTGATGATGATGTTCTCGAATTCAGAAGGGTCGGTGAGGCGTCCGATGGCGCGGACGCTGATCTGGTACGCCTGCCCGGAGGGCACTGGAGGCTGGCCGACCGCGCCAGCCGCAACTTCCACATTCTGCTCCTGGAGCGCCTTTACCACATCGGAGGCGGTCAACTCGCGGCTGGCCATGCGCACAGGGTCGAGCCACACGCGCATGGAGTATTTACGCTCTCCGAAGATCAACACGTCGCCCACGCCCTTAATGCGCTTCAACGCGTCCCGGACGTAAACATCTACATAGTTGCTGAGAAACAGGCTGTCATATTCGCCGTGCTCGGAGTAAATACCGGCGGCAAAGACAAAATTGTTGGCGGACTTGATGACGGAAACGCCAGTTGCGTTTACTTCCGCAGGAAGGCGGCCCTGGGCGGTGCTGACGCGGTTCTGCACATCCACCGCAGCCAGATCCAGATCGCGACTGATATCGAAGGTCGCGGTGACCTGGCTGGTGCCGTCGTTGCCGCTGGAGGAGGTGAGATACTTCATCCCTTCCACGCCGTTAATCTGCTCCTCAAGAGGCGTGGTGACCGCGCTTTCGACGACCTGGGCATTGGCGCCGTTGTAGTTGCTGGCAACCGAAACCTGTGGCGGGGCAAGGTTGGGAAACTGGGCGATCGGCAACGTAGGAATCGAAGTCGCGCCGGCGAGGATGATCAGCAGTGCGCAGACCGTGGCGAATATGGGGCGTTTGATGAAGAAATCGACAAACATGAGAGCCTGTTCTTAACCCTGTTGCGCCATCACGGGCGCGCCATCCGCCAGGAACTGCGTCCCTGAGGTAATAATCTTGTCTCCAGCGTTGATGCCGTCAAGCACTACATAATCGTTGCCCACCAGGTCCCCGACCTGCAGGTGCTTTTGGCGCGCCACCATCTGTTTGCCATTTCCCTCCGCTACATAGGCAAAGAACTGGCCGTTAATGCGCGAAACCGCGAGGACTGGAATGAGCACCTGCTTGCGCGTGCCCCATACGATTCGGGCGCGGGCGAACTGCGCGGTCCGCAAGGGGACCTTACTGCTGGTGATTCGGGCCTTGATCAGGATGGTCTGGGTCTGGTCATTCACCTGGGGAGAGATGAAAGTAATGCGGCAATCGGCGATGTCCTTCCCCTGATCGTCCAATATCTGCACCGCCTTACCCAGAGCGAGATCGCGGGATTTCTCGATAGGCACGTCGATATAAGCTTCCATATCTCCCGGCTGATCTACGGTGGTAAGGAGCGTTGCCGGTGTAATGTGGTCGCCAACGTGCACCGGAATATCTCCGATGATCCCGCTGGTAGGCGCGGTAATGCGAAAATACTGCAATTGGACCTGCTGTTCCTTTACCTGCGCATCCAGCGACTGAAGGTCGGCTTTGGCCGCGTCATACGAGGACTGGGCCTGGTCGAATTCCTGTTTGCTTACCACCCCGGCACTGTAGAGCTGTTTGGTGCGCCCCAGTTGCTGCTCGGCATATCGCAGATTCGCCATCTTTGAGGCGCGGGAGGCCTCCTGGCTGCCAACGGTTGCCTGCTGCTTTACGGGATCGATCTCCATCAGCAGCGCGCCAGCAGCGACATGGTCTCCAGATTTCACCAGAATGTGAGTAACGATTCCATCTACCTGCGGGGTCAGCGTGCTCGACCGGCGGGACTTCAGCATAGCGACATATTCCGAGGCATTGTCCACCGCAGCCGGCTGCGCGACCAGCATTTTTACTGGCATCGCCGGCGGCCCACCACCGTGGCCGGGAGCAGTTTGCTTCTGCTGGCACCCGACGCTCAGGCCTGCCAACACAACCAAGGAAGCCAAAAACGTCCTTTGCCAAAGCAATATCGAAATGGGACGGGCAGAACTGGTCATAGATTGCAATAAGGATTCAAACCTGCCTGGGAAGATTCACATTTTTTTTAGCCCTTAGTGTACCTCATCTGTAAAGCCTGTGAAGCAGACGCCCTGGGCATATCCCATGGCTTCGGGCGATGCGACTTTGAGAGTCCCGAGAACTATCTTCCGGTAGACGGTCAAGGAAGACCTTAAGTTTCAGCCTTCAGTTCCGAAAGTTTGAGCCTTCAGTTCCGGGGACATTTCGTCCAACCAGCCACCCGGAATTTGGCGCTTTGTCCGGCAGCTTCCGGGCGCTTCGCCGGCATCCTATCAACCCAGGAGAAGGGAACTGTTATGGAAAACCAGGAACACAAAATTAAAGACGAGAAGGACGCGCTTCCGACGCAGGCTGGAGAAGGAACCGAAAAGAACCCGGAGGCATGCGGCAACCGTCGCGACCCGGAAGAGCGTCCGGCCCAGAGCAAGGATGAAGTTAGAGACAAGATGCTGGACAAGACTTTAGCGGACTCGTTCCCCACCAGCGATCCTCCTTCTTCCATTCCCGACCCCAGCGAGGACGATTCTCTGGCGGCATAAGCGCGCGTCGTGCGGTATCGAAGCCTGGGGGTGGCGGGTCTACCCGGCGGTACGCGCCTTTGAGTTTTTGTGCTTTGCGGCAGTCTCAAGTAATGCCCGTGCGGTGTGCGGCCCTTTTTGCCCAATCACTTTAAAGCCTCTCCCCTGCTCGCGGTTGTAGCTGGCAAAAAAATGCTCGATTTGACTGCGCAATGCATCGCTCAGATCTCCGATGGAGCGCAGGTCTGAGTGGGTTCTGGATTCAATTGCGACCGCAATCAGGCGGTCATTTCTGCTGGTCTGGCCATTCTCGGTTTGCTCGGCTTCAATCACTCCAATCAAGCGAGATTCAATGAGACATCCGGGAAAAGCCGGGGCGTCCGCCAGCAGCAGAACGTCGATGGGGTCCCCATCTTCCGCCCGTGTATCCGGAATATAGCCAAAATCAAAGGGAAATACCGCGCCTACGGGCAGCACCGAGGAGAGTTTAAAGATGCCAAGCTGCTCGTCAAATTTGTACTTGTTCTGGCTGCCCTTGGGAGTTTCGACGATGATGCGCACTACATCCCGATTCTTGTCCGGCGCAAAGGCGGCGAGCGAAGAAGGGCTCACAAGTTTTTTCTTTAAAGCGGTCATTGCAGCGGAAATTATCCCCAATGCCAGCCGGCATTGGTTTCGTCCACCAGATCCCCTTGAATCTCTTTTCCCAGCTCATTGCACCAGAAGGCCAGCATGGCGGTAAAAGTTTTCTTGAAATCGTTAAAGCTGGTTGGTTTGGGAAAGAAAGAGTGGGCACCAAGGCGGCGGCATTCAGCCAGATCGGAACTGCGGTTCGAGTCGCTAAAGATTACGACCGGTATATTGGCCAGCTCAGGGGTAGATTTTAAGAATTGCAGAAGCTTCGGGCCGGGGACGCCAGGAAGGTCCAGGTCAAGAAAGATGACTCCCGGGACATGGGTTTTATTCATTACACTGCGGTTGAAAAAAGCTATCGCATCCGCCCCATTGTGCAGGGCAATTACACTGCCGCGGAGCCCACATTCCTCGATCACCGTCTTCATCAAAGTCAGGTCATTGAAATTGTCCTCAACGACCACGATGCATCTCCCGGGTTTCCGATCGGTGTCTGTCTTCTTAAGATCAGCCATCATGCTTTATTCCTGAGTAGCTTTATCACCGTTTTTTGATGCAGAGTAGGGCGCCAGACGTTGGATTTTAAACCTGCGGGCCGGAACAGAGGTTAAGGACTTTTAATAATCTCTGCGTGAGGGGGCTGAAAAGGGTCGGTTTTTACCATCCGGCCATTTTCCATAAACAGCACTTGGGCGTTGAGGGCGACGGTCTCTGCCGGAAAATGAGTGACATAGATGACCGGAATCTTGCGGGTCTGGTTCCAGAGCTTTAAGTCATCCAGGATGGCGGCTTTAGTGCGTTGGTCCAGGGCAGAGAGGGGCTCATCGAGCAATAGAAGCTCCGGCTCAGTCACTAGAGTGCGGGCCAGCGCCACCCGCTGACGTTCCCCACCGGATATCTGGGCAGGGAGCCGGCCGGCGGTGTGAGCGATGCGAAACGCCTGAAGGATGGACTGGGTGCGCTCTATCCGCTGCGCTTCCGTCTTTGCATCAATTCCATACCGGATGTTCCGCTCCGCAGTGTAGTGAGGAAACAAAGCAAGTGTCTGGAAGACATATCCGATGCGCCGCCGTTCAACCGGCAGACCGATCTTTGCAGCGGAGTTGTAAAGGCCTCGCTGGTTCAGGACGATGCTGCCACAATCGGGAGAGATCAATCCAGAGATGCAATTCAGCAGGGTGGTCTTGCCAGCGCCCGACGGCCCCAAGATCACGGTAAAGCCGGACTGAATAGAAAACCTGACGTCCAGGTAGAAGGTGTGTGAGAGACGCTTCGTGATGGAGACTTGCAGGCCGCTCATGGATGGTACGGGCCACCACTCCCAGCCCGTAAATAAGAGGAGGGATGCTTCGCGGCTGACCAGGGGACCAAAATCCTGCGATTGAAAGCATATACCAGGGAGAGCACCAGAAAAGAAAAGAGCAGCAGGAGAGATGAGGTGCGGGCCGCTACCGCATACTGAAGCGACTGCACGTCGTCATAAATGGCGATGGAGACGGTTTGAGTGACGCCGGGGATGTTTCCGCCCACCATAAGAACGATGCCAAATTCTCCCAGGGTATGGGCAAAGCTAAGGACTGCGCCGGTGATGACGCCTCCGCGGGCAAGCGGAAGGGTAATGGTCCAAAAGCGCCGCATGGAGGAGGCGCCCAGAGTGGCGGCGGCATGAAGCAGGTTGCGGTCCACCAGGTCGAAGGCCGCCGTCATAGGCTGTACCGCGAAAGGCAGGCTGTAAAGGACGGAGGCAACGACCAGTCCGGAAAAAGAGAATGCCAGCGTCTTGCCGGTCAGGTTTTCATACATTCTGCCCAGGGGACTGCGATGTCCCATCGCGACCAGCAGATAAAAACCTAATACAGTGGGGGGCAGCACCAGAGGCAAGGCGACCACCGACTCCACCAGAAATTTCCAGCGGCGCGATGAAAAAGTGATCCAGTAGGCCAGCGGCAGCCCGAAGAGCAGTAAGAGAACGCAAACCCATACCGCTAACTTCACGCTGAGAATGATGGCTGTCCAGTTCATGAGGGGAATCGAAAATTACTTACTGAGCGGTGCGAAGGGCCGCTCAGGATTCTCGAAGCCATATTGTCTCATCAGTTCGACTGTTTGAGGGCTCCGCAGAAAAGTCATAAATTGCTGTGCCGCCCTTTTTCGGTGCGATGACTTTACAATCACGCTGGCCTGGTACAAAGGAGGATAAAGGTCTTGTGGCACCAGGGAGAACTTTCCCTGATGCCGCATTGCAGAGGAGAGCGCCAGCGAAAGGGCCAACAATCCGGCGTCGGCATTTCCGGATTCAACAAAATGGGCGGTTTGCGAGATGTTTTCGCCCATAACCAGTTTGCCGCTGATCCGACCGTAGATGCCGGCCCGCTTCAGCGCGGCCTCAGCCGCCCTGCCATAGGGAGCGTGCGCCGGATTGGCGATTGCGATTTTTTGTACTTTTGGGTCCAGTAATGCTTTCAGGCCCTGCTGCACATCAATATTCGAGGCATTCGGCGCCCACAAGACGAGTTTGCCGGTCGCGTATTGATAAAGGCTGTCCGGCTGCGCGAAGCCGGCCTCCTGCAGCTTTTTAGGGTAATCGAGATCGGCGGAAAAGAAGAGGTCATAGGGAGCGCCATTTTGGATCTGAGCATAGAAATTTCCCGAAGAGCCGAACGATACCTTTACTTTTATTCCGGTTTGCTTTTCAAAGCGTACGGCAAGCTCCTGAAAGACAAAATTAAGGTCGGCGGCGGCGGCAATCGTGATTTCCTCCGCACAGCCGGGAAGCGCCGAAAATACCAGCAGAAAGAAAATGATGGTCCTTGTCATAGATATATAAGCGCCTTTTTATGGGAGGATAGCAACCTCTCGCCAAGCCTTTCAATAGTATCGGGGCCAAAGGTCCCGGTAAATGCGCCAACATCAAGGTCCATTCTACGGTCCTGGATTATCTTCACATTTATGATATTTTCGCGGGCTGAAATAAGTCACTGCTCCTCGTCGCAATTGGGATTGGGCCGAGATGGTATAGTGCTCCTTTTTGTATGTCCGTCGTTTCGCGATTGAGTGGCATCTGAAAATTAGAGGGGTTTAGCTTGGGGAAGAAGCCGCAATCACATCTGGCCGGGCTCAGGACTGTGGCCCTGTTTGAAGCGAGCAAGGGGCTGCTGGTCTTATTGGTTGGGTTTGGGATTTTTTCTCTGGTGCACAGAGATGTTGGAGAATTTGCCGAGCTTCTCGTCCGGCATTTGCACTTAAACCCTTCCCACCACCTGCCGCAGATATTTATCCGGGCCGCGCAGAAGATGACCGACGCCGGAATGTGGGCGCTGGCCTTTGGGGCACTGGCTTATTCTGTGGTCCGATTCGTGGAAGCCTATGGATTGTGGCACGCGCGCGACTGGGCCGAGTGGTTTGCCCTGCTTTCAGGAGGGCTCTATCTTCCCTGGGAAATTTATGAACTGGCGGAGAAGGCCACTTACATTCGCTGGGCGCTCCTGCTGATCAATATCGGGATCGTCTTATATATGTTGTATCTGAGGGTCGTCACATACCAGGAGTCCGCAAGAGCTCGGGCAGAAGGGACGCATTCATGACCTTCCGGGGGGCTGCAATCGGTAAATAACCCCGGCCGAACGAGTTCTAGTCGTGCCGTGGCAAAGGCCGACGCTCAACTCAAGGTGCTAAAATAGAATTTGAGAGCCTGTAGTTGATTGTCAGAGACCTTCTCCTTCAAGCCCTGCCATTTACCATTACCGAAGCTATTTCTCAACATGAAAGGAAGTACCCTTACGTGGACAGTATTATTCAAGACCTGAATGCAGAGATCGAGCGGCTTACCCAGGCCAGAGACCTGCTTCTGGGCAGAACTTCGAGGAGCTCGCTGCGCGGACGCAGACCCGCGAGATTACGTGGTCGAAGACAGCCACTTTCAGCCGAGCGGCGGCGGAAGATAGCAGAGGGGATGAGAAGGCGCTGGGCAGAACGACGCAAGCAGGCAGGAAAGAAATAACCAAGCAGCGCCAGCGGGCTATCGCGTGAGCAGCCCTGCACGCCAGAGATACCCATCTTCGGCGAGGCTATCTCTCTGAATTCAGGTATACACCGGTCCCGGTCAGCGGACCCGAATGTCATCTGGAGATGGCGGCCTCAACTGGCCAGTTTTTCGTACTGACCGGCAAGATCATCCAGATAGTTGTTTGCAGCCTGAACTGCGGCGTCACGGTTCTGCGCCCGGCCACAGTAAATCACCTCATCATTCCAACGGCCCTGAATTACGTAGTAGCTGACTCCTCCCTCGCTCCTGACGATGTCGGCATAAAAATCCCTGTTATCGATGCGCATGGCCCGCTCCCCTGGAATCTTTGTTTGACTTTCCCCTACTCTCCTGTGATGAGTTTCCGCATTTCTTTGTTGCTCCGGGAATAGTGCCTTTCCAGGTACTCTGATTTTCCTCAAGGCATTCGCTGTCAGGTACGGGAGAGGGCCAGGGTTTCGCCTCAGCCTGACTGCTGCGACCTCCTGCTGGGAGCGGCGCGATGACGAGAAGCCTTTTTTGGGCAAAGGGGCATCTGATAAATCAATCGATTGTGAGAGGAAGGCGCAAAGATGGCCAGAGTAGCAGACTTCAAAACCGATCGGGCCGAATCGCACAAAGAAGTACTGGCATTGACGTTAGAGGCAGCATTGCTGGCCCGGGCCGCCGCAGGCTCCGTTGCTGCCAACGTGAGAAATGGTAGCTGCGCAAAGGCGGAAAAAGAGCTCGATGAACTTGACAAAGAAGTGGACGAAAAGCTCTCGTATTGCATCTCCCAGGCCTCGCCGGAGCAGGTGCGGGAGCTGCTGGCTTGCGCCAAGTGCGTAACCGACCTGGAGCGCATCGGAGATCTGCTGGCCAATTTTTGCGGACGCGCCTCCATTGTAGGACCCCGGCTGGCGGACGACGATGCCAACGACCTGACCAGAACCGCGGTGTTGCTGGAAAAGATGCTTGCGGATTTCTATGAGAGTATGGCAACCCGGGATATTGAGCGCGCGCTGGCGATATTTTATGCGGATTCGCAGATCGACCGCCTGCGCAACCTGATCTTCATCCGGCATTCGGAAAATCCGGAGGGCGCAGCCCGGAAGGACAGCTTTAATATCATCCTCATGGCCCAGGCATTGGAGCGCGCGGGTGACCATGCCAAGAACCTGGCGGAAGAGGTAATTCACCTCGTAACCGGAAAGACGGCGCGCCATCTCCCCCAGAAGAGGGAATCCTACGAGCAGATGTACATGCGATGGCTGCGGCAGCGCGATCGCACCAGTGCCTGAAGGGCTGGCGCGCATCAGGCATTCCCCAGTCCCATCCTGCCCGGCCCCATTCGGTGCGAGAAGCAACAATGCCAATTTCAGGTTTCCAGTTCCAAAAGCGTAGTTCCCCCATCTTTGCCCCGCACCCCTTCTCCGATTTTTAGCGCGCCGAGGAACAAAGCGACCAGGAATCCTACCGGTTGGCGAATGCGGCTTTTGCTCCACTACTCACGTATATAATGTTCAGAGCGGCGCTACAGCCGGGGTGTTTCAACGAACGATAGATTCCGTGCTCCTCACTCATGACGACATTTTCTACCATTCCAGCGCATACGGACCGCAGCACAAGAACAATTTTGCGGTGGACCCCCTGGTTATGCGTTGCTTTGATTTTGTTTTCAATGTGCGCGGAAGCCGGACACCTCCATCTCAAAGCCCAGAATGGTCCACCTGAAATTTGTACGTTATGCATCATCGCCCACGCGGCGGTCCCCAGCTATGCCAGCCAGGCGTTTACCCTTTCCCCTCTCCCCGATTTGATATTGCCGGTCAGAAGCTGTTGCGCAGAGTCGCAAGCGGAGATTCACGGCCTGTTCGTGAGACCTCCTCCAGCGGTTTAGTTTTTGGCAGTTCGTCATTCATAGCTAACTAAACCTTCTGTAGGAGAGTTGAATGCCTGGTCTTCGAATGCGAATACTTATAGCTGTTTTCTTCCTTCCGTTTTTACCGCAACTTGCGATGTGCGTGACCCAGACTACGGGAATCGCCGGCAGCATCACCGGAACGGTAACGGACCCCAGCGGCGCGGTAATTCCCGGCGCGAAAGTTGAAATTTCCAATCCGGTGAGTGGATACAAAACAGCGGCCACTACTGACCCCAGCGGCGCTTTCCATTTCAATAATGTCCCTTTTAATCCGTATCATCTGAGCGCATCTGCGCCCGGTTTTCAACCGGCACAGCAGGATGTGACGCTCCGCTCCACTGTTCCCGCCACGCTGGCAATCGTCCTGCAGGTTGCCACCAGCGCGCAGACGGTGACGGTGGAAGGCGGTGCCGAGGACCTGATTGAGAGCGATCCCACTGCGCATACCGATATCAACCAAAGCCTGATCGAGAAGCTGCCCAGCGAAAACGCGAACTCAGGATTGAGTTCCGTGCTTACCAATTCGGTACCCGGCATTGTCGCAGATTCCAACGGCCTGTTTCATCCGCTCGGAGAACACTCGGATACGACCTTCAGCGTGGATAACCAGCCGATCAGCGACCAGCAGAGCCGCGCCTTTTCGAACCAGATGTCGCTCGATTCCATTCAATCCATGGAGGTCATCTCGGGGGTGGCTCCGGCAGAATTTGGCGATAAGCTGAGCCTGGTAGTGCGCACGGTTACCCGTTCAGGGCTGGACACGCCTAAACCTACCGGCAACTTTTCCGTCGGCTATGGTTCCTTTGGGACTTCAACTGGCAACGTCAACTTTGCGCTGGGAGGGACCAAGATCGGGAACTTCTTCTCCGCCAGTGGCCTCAATAGCGGACGTTTTCTGGATACGGCGGAATTCGAGCCGCTGCACGCCAAAGGGAATTCGGAGGACATATTTGACCGTTTCGATTTTCAGCCTGACCAGGCAGACACCTTGCACCTGAATTTGTCCCTGGCCCGCTCCTGGTTCCAGACCCCCAACACCATCGACCAACAGTTGTCCGGCCAGGACCAGCGGCAGTTGACCCGCAGCTTTAATTTTGCTCCGGGATATACCCACCTCTTCAGTCCTTCGACATTGCTGAATGTCACCACGTATCTCCGCCAAGACCGCGTGGGATATTACCCAAGCAGGAATGTGTTTTCCGATCTTCCGGCAACCCTGGCGCAAACGCGGCGATTGACCAATGCTGGAGGGAAACTCGATCTTTCTTACGTGCAAGGAATCAACAACGCCAAAGCCGGCGTGCAATTTTCGCACACACTGCTCTCGGAGAACTTCTATACCGGGATCACCGATCCAGTATTTAATGCGGTCTGCACAGACGCGAACGGGGCTGCAGTAACGTCGCCGGGAATCACCAGCCCCAGCCAATGCGCGCCCGCCGGATACAGCGCAAATCCCGGATTCCAGAGCGGGTTGCTGCCCTTTGACCTCACCCGCGGGGGCCAACTCTTCCGCTTCAAGGGGCACACTGACATAAAACAGGAAGCCCTCTATCTGCAGGACTCGCTTACCCTCAAGAATGTCACTCTGATGCTCGGTCTGCGTGGAGACAACTATAACGGCCTTAGCCATGGATCGAGCCTTCAGCCGCGCCTGGGAGCGTCATATTTGCTAAAGAAGACCGGGACGGTGCTGCGCGCCTCTTATGGCCGCATCTTTGCTACGCCTTATAACGAGAACCTGATTCTTTCGAGCAGTACCGGAAGCGGCGGTCTGGCAACCAACGTCTTTGGCGCTTTTGGAGCGCAGCCGCTCACCCCGGCCCGGCGCAATCAATTCAATGTGGGTTTTCAGCAGGCGATTACGAAACATCTGGTGGTGGATGCCGAGTACTTCTGGAAGTACACCAACGGGGACTACGATTTCGACGTACTCTTCAATACGCCACTCACATTTCCCATTCAATGGAAGAAATCAAAGATCGATGGCCTGGCAGTGAGCGTCAAGTTCCCCGCCTTCCATGGTTTCAGCGCTTATTCCGACATCGGCCACACGCGCGCGCGTTTTTTTGGGCCTGAAATTGGGGGGATCCTCTTCAATTCTCCGGTGAATGTAACGGTGTTCCGCATCGACCACGATCAAGCGCTGGAACAGACCACGCATTTTCAGTATCAATTTGGAGCGAAGGGCCCATGGACTACCCTGACCTGGCGCTATGATAGCGGTGTGGTTGCCGGCAGCGTGCCCGATTTCGCTACCGCGCTGGGCCTTACCGCCGACCAGCAGTCACAGATCGGACTTTTTTGCGGGAATGTATTTGCCACGCCGTTTTCGCCGCTCCGCAGCTGCGCCTCCAATTTGGGAACGACGCGCATCACCATCCCCGCTCCGGGCACAGAAAATCCGGACAGAAATCCGCCGCGCATCGCCCCGCGCAACCTGTTCGATATTGGAGCTGGAATGGACAATCTCTTCTTTACCGATCGTTATAAAACAAGTCTGCGCTTCACAGTAGTCAATGTGACCAACAAAGCGGCGCTCTATAACTTCCTTTCCACATTCAGCGGAACGCATTTTGTTACACCCCGCTCGTATACCGTGGAATTGGGTTTCCATTTTTAGGTTACGTTTGTCCGACCCAGGTTTTGCCGGCGACCTGCTTCCAGTGTTTTCTGATTTCCTCGAGCTCCTTCTGCGGCAGGGGGCCTGTTTTTAGCAGTTCTGCATTCTGCTGCCAGCGTTCCGGCTTGGTAGTGCCGACAATTGCGGTGTGTACGCCGGGAACACTCAGCGTGAAGCGCAGGGCAATGCTGGTGGCTTGAGCGGCGTCTCCATTCAGGAACCCGTACTTCAGCTCCTGTATCCGGTCCCAATAGACGTGGTGATAAGCATTCGGCGGCTTCTTGCCGGTCCGCCAGACGGCATTTGCTATCGGGCGTTTCGCAATCACTCCTATATTGTGCTTCCTGGCTTCAGGCATCGTGAGGTCAATAGCCTGCTGGTCCGCGATGCTGATGGAGGTCTGGAGAGCATCGAATTTGCCGGACTGAATGGCGTAGAGCGCCGCCTGCCCATCGCCGCTATAACCGATATAGCGCGTATATCCTTTTTCCCGCGCCTGCTGCAGCGCCGTGATCACATCCCCTTTGCGCAGCTCCTGCTCCGAGCAGGAGTGCAGTTGGACCAGGTCCAAATGGTCGGTGCGGAGCCGTCGCAGACTTCGCTCGATGCTTTTCAGCAGCGATTCAGGCCGCCAATCCTCAGTCTGGAAATTCTCCGGATGCCCGCATTTGGTGAAGAGGTAGTAGTCGTTTCGCCGGCCAGAGACGGCATTCCCAATCAGTTCTTCACTTCCGGGATAACATTCCGCCGTGTCAATCACGTTGAGCCCGGCATCCAGTGCGCTATCCAGCAAGGCAGAGACGGTGCCCTGGGCCGCGCCTTCAAAGCCGATCTCTGCGCCTCCAAAACCAAGGACAGTCACATGCATGTCCGTATTACCGAAGCGACGCTTCTCCATTGCAATCCTCCTCAGCATTCGATGGCAGATGGGCACGAAAGATTCATGACCGGCGTTTTCTTCTGGAGAAATATTCGCGAAAGACGAATGGAGTGGGAAATTTGCAGGATTCTCATACAATCTGGAAGTAATGTCCGCGGCATGGTTGAAGCTGAGCAAGACGAAGAATTACCTTCTGGCAACGATCGCCCTGTTAGGCGTGATTGCCGGGATGGTGCTGTTCCAGCGCCATGTAAACCTCACCACCGCAGCCTTGGGGCTGGTGTTGCTGGTGATGCTGGTCGCCGTCGCAGGAGGCAGCGGTCCTGCGCTATGGATCTCGATAGCGGGAATGCTCTGCTTCAATTACTTCTTCATTCCTCCCATCCATTCATTTACCATTCGGGGCGCCGAGAACTGGATTGCCCTGCTTACATTCGTCATAACCGCGATTTTGGTAGGGCAGCTCTCCTCCCGCAGCCGCGGGCAGGCCACTCAGGCAGAGATGCACCGCCGCGAGGTAGAGAAGCTTTACAAGCAATTAAAGGATGCAACCGAGGAGAGCAATGAGGCAGAGGCGCTGCGGCGGGCGGACAAGCTGAAGACTGCTCTGCTCGATGCCGTCACCCACGATTTGAGGACCCCACTTACCTCGATCAAGGCCTCTGTTTCCAGTTTGTTGACTGCTTCACCGGCCGATGCCCAGCAGTACCCAGATGAAGAGGGCCAGCGTGAATTGCTGGAGATCATTGACGAAGAGGCCGACCGCCTGAACCGGCTGGTGGAGCGCATGATGAGCATGGCGCAGATCGAGGCGGGGCGGTTGAAGATTCCGCACAGCGCGGTCTCCGCCGCAGAAATTATTGAGGATTCCCTGGCGCGGGCCGACCAGCTCCTGCGCCATCATCAAATCGAGGTGACAGTCTCACCCTCGACGCCCTCTTTGCTGGTGGATGCTCCATTTATCTCCGAGGTATTTTTCAACCTGCTCGAGAACGCCGCCAAATATTCTCCCGCCGGAAGCCGCATTCATGTGGCCGCGCACCCCACCCGGGGGGGAGAGGTAGAATTCAGCGTGCAAGACCAAGGCAGCGGCATACCCGTGGATGCGCGCGAACGCGTCTTCGAGAAGTTCTTCCGCCTGTCGCACAACCAGCGAAAGCCTGGGTTCGGTATGGGGCTGGCGATTGCGAGGGGCATCGTGGAGGCGCACGGCGGACGCATCTGGATCGAGACAGGGGAGGAGGGCAGAGGTACCCGCGTCGCCTTCCGCGTGCCTATCGCACCGCATCGAGTTGCGCGACTATGACCGAGCCAAGAGCAAAAATCCTGCTGGTGGATGACGAGCCGCAAATTGCGCGCGCATTGCGGCGCAGCCTGGAGACGCACGGATACGAGGTGCGCGTCGCCTCCGATGGCGAGGCCGCGCTCGATCTTTTTTCCGCATGGACGCCCGACCTGCTGATCACCGATCTGGCTATGCCGTTTGTGAATGGGATTGAATTATGCGGTCGCATTCGGGGAATTTCGGACCTGCCCATCATCGTGCTCTCGGTGAAAGGGGAAGAGGAGACGAAAGTAGAGGCCCTGGACGCCGGCGCCGACGATTACGTGACCAAACCGTTTGGCATTCCGGAATTGCTGGCGCGGATTCGCGCGCTGCTGCGCCGCAAAAGCTCGACCGCGGACCGTCCGGAAGAAGAGATGGAGATCGGAGATTTCCACATTTTGCCGCAACTGCGCCGGGTAATCGTGCGCGGACGGGAAGTGCATCTCACGCCCAAGGAATACGAGCTTTTGATCTTTCTGGTCGCGAACCGTGGGCGTGTGCTCACGCATAAAGCCATCCTGACCGCCATCTGGGGCACCCAGAACACCGATCAGGGAGAATATCTGCGCGTCTTTATTGGGCAACTGCGCAAGAAGCTGGAGCGCAATCCGGCCACCCCCAAATACATCCAGACCGAGCCCTGGATCGGCTACCGGTTCGATCCCGGCGCGTGATCCTTACGATCCTTTTTCAGACTCTTTATAACTTCTTTACGGCCCTCTCCCATACCCTCTTCTGTTGCTCTGGCTGTTGCTGTGGGCCAACCAGGCCCGAGGATATGAATGTCGACTCTTGAAAAGATTCGCCGGCCGGCTGTTCCCGTCTTTGTTGCCACTACCGTCATGCTCTCCTTTATTTCTTTCTGGAGGGCGGCGGCGATCGTGCTTGCCGACCTTGCTTCCTCCGCTTACTACGTGGGTGGCGATACCGAAAATGTGATCGGCAAGAGCGCTCCCTGGTTTGTGCTCGGCGTGATGCTCTTCAGCTATGCTGTGCGCGCGACTTACATCGAATCGAGCACACTTTTCGTGCGCGGCGGCGTCTATCGCGTGGTGAAAGAGGCGATGGGCGGCTCGTTGGCAAAACTCTCCGTCTCTGCGCTGCTCTTCGATTACGTCCTTACCGGCCCGATCAGCGCGGTCGCCGCCGGCCAGTACATGGGCGGATTTATTCAGGACCTCAGCGTCCGGATCGGGCACCCCGTTCATGTGCCGATGAATGCGTTTGCCGCGGTGTTTGCAGTGCTGGTAACGATGTACTTCTGGTGGAAAAACCTCGAGGGCATCCACGAATCGAGCGAGAAGGCACTATGGATCATGAAGATCACGACCGTGATGGTGGTGATCCTGATTGCCTGGTGCTTGCTTACCCTCACAAAGGTGGGAATTCACCTCCCTCCCGCTCCTCTTCCACGCAACATGAAGCTCGACCGGGAGACGCTTGGCTGGCTGCATGGCACGTGGATCAGCCACTTAACATGGGTAATTCTCATTATCGGCTTCGGCCATTCGGTGCTGGCGATGAGCGGAGAAGAGTCTCTGGCGCAGGTGAATCGCGAGATCGAAAGCCCCAAGCTGAAAAACCTGCAACGCGCAGGGATGGTGATCTTCGTTTACTCCCTGCTGTTTACTTCGCTGGTCTCCTTCTTCGCGGTAATGATCATCCCGGACAAGGTCCGTCCGGATTATTTTGCAAACCTGATCAGCGGTCTGGCCATGTTTCTGGTGGGGCCGTATAATCTGCGGCTCGTCTTCCAGGGATTTGTCGTGCTGGTCGGCGCGCTGATCCTCTCCGGTGCGGTGAACACCGCGATTGTAGGCGCGAACGGCGTGTTGCATCGTGTAAGCGAAGACGGCGTGATGACTTCGTGGTTCCTGCGCCCGCACTCCCGTTTCGGCACCAGCTACCGTCTGATCAACCTGATTGTCGGCCTCCAGGTCCTCACAATTGTGATCAGCCGGGGCAATGTGTATTTGCTGGCCGCTTTATACGCATTCGGAGTGATCTGGAGTTTCGCTTTTAATGCTTTTGCAGTCTTGCTGCTGCGTTTCAAGCATAAGGAAAAACGCGAGTGGAAGGTGCCGGGCAATATCAAAATCAAAGGCAAAGAGTTCCCCGTCGGTCTTACGCTGATTACTCTGGTGCTGTTCCTGATCGCATTTGCCAATCTCTTCAGCAAGCCGCACGCCACGGTCGCAGGCGTCACCTTCAGCGCGATCTTTTTTGTAGTTTTTACGATTTCAGAGCGGATCACAGCGCGTCATCGCGCCGGCAATGCCGAAAATGTCGAACAATTCCGGGTTTACAGCAACCCTGAGCTCAGTGGACGGCTGTTGCAGGTGCGTCCCGGCAACATCCTGGTAGCGGTCCGCGACCCTCGCAACCTCAATTACCTGCGCAGCGTGCTGATGCGCACCGATACCAGCAAGCAGGATGTGGTGGTGATGACGGCGCGCCTCTATCACCGGGAGCACTCCTTCAGCGGCAACTTGAGCTACGAGGCCAAAGAGATCTTCGATCACTATGAGCAGGAGCTCTTTACCGCAGTCGTAAGCGTAGCGGAAAAAGTTGGCAAACCGGTGTACCTGCTGGTCGTTCCGGGAGCGGATGTCTTCTATAGTATTTTTTCTACCGCCCAGCAACTTGAGTCGGCCCGCGTGGTCTGTGGTCACTCCAACCATCTGACCCAGGATGAGCAGGGCAAGCTCAGCGGAGACGCGTGGGAGAAGCTGCCCGAGCCCAAACCTCGACTGGTCTTTGAGCTGATCGGGCGCGAAGGGGTGCGCGAATATCATCTTGGCCCGCACGCTCCGAGACTGCGGCAGGAGGACCTGGAACTGCTGCATAAGATCTGGCTTGAGGTGACTCATGATCGCGAATACAGCGGGCTGCATCACTACGATGTGGTGTCAATCGCCTTAAAGGACCTGGAGCGCAACCTGCAGTCCAAGAGAAGGGAAGAGTTGCTGGAGATGCTGTATCGGCAACTGGACCGCAGCAAACTGCCGCCGGCTAAGTCCTCTGAGGTGCTTTCCGGAATCTAAATTCTCCTGAAATAAAACCTCATATCTCTTTGCGAAGTCGAGGAAAGTCCGTACCATAAAAGACTATGAACGAGATAAATGTGGAACGAAATGAGAAGGACCATCGCTTTGAAGTGCGCATGGGCGATGAGATGGCGCGGATCGATTATTCCCGTTCAGGCAAGACGCTCACGCTCATTCATACCGAGGTGCCGAAAGCATTTGAAGGCAAAGGCGTCGGAGGAAAGCTGGCGCAGACGGCTTTGGAGTACGCGCGAGCGGAGGCGCTGAAAGTAGTGCCGGGCTGCCCATTCATCGCGACATATATCCGCAGGCATCCCGCATTCATGGAATTGGTGGCCCCGGATTTTAAATTTACCTGATTTGGCCATTTGCAAACTCGGCCGCAAATCGTTGATGCGGGTGCGCGGCAATACGCTTGTAATCTATTATGTCTGTTTTTGCTCCTGCCTCTCTGCAATATGCGATTCTGTTGCGCCGCGAGCTGGGCCTCCGCAATCAGCAATTTGCCAAAGCAAACCGGCTTCCCCACTCATTGAGTTATGGCGAGGAGCCTGCGGTGGTCTATGAGCCTTATGCCGATGGCGCGCTGCATGGAAATTTCTTTCCCGCTGCCTATAAAGCCATTCTGGAGAATGGTGAATGGAAAAGGCGCTTACACAAACATCATGCGCAAGCGAGAAAGTCGCTGCCCCCATCCGTTCGTGGTGGCTGGAGTGAATTAGATTCGAGCAATAGCTCGGATGCGTTGTTGATGAATATTTTTTGCTCTCCTGGAGTTTTGGCAGAAGGTCCCGTTCCTCTGCTGTTGGGGATCGAGGAAGGCTGTATCCCTGAGTTTGGCCATAGAGCCCGGGTCCCGCTTGCCAGTGGAAATGTGGACCGCACCGAAATAGACATGCGGCTGGGAGATCTTCTGCTCGAAGCAAAATTGACCGAAGGCGATTTTCAATGTAAAGACGAGGCCTACGTGGATCGCTACCGCGATCTGGATGAAGTCTTTGACCGTGAATTACTGCCGTTGCGCAACAGAAGACGTCCAGGCTATCAGCTCATCCGCAATGTGCTCGCCGCTCACGCGGTGGGGTGCTCTTTCTGTGTTCTAATCGACCAGCGCCGTCCTGATTTGAAAGAAATTTGGTACTCCATACTGCGGGCGATAAAATCGCCGCTGCTCCGCGTGCGCTGCAAAATGCTGACTTGGCAGGAGGCGGCAGAAGCATTGCCCGAAGGGCTGAGAGAATTTTTGTCACAGAAGTATGGAATCGTAAGAGAGCAGGACGAGAAAGAAATCTTGCTGTCGGACGGCTTCAAGGAGTAGCTTCCATCTGCGCGGCTGTGATCCAAATAGAAGAGATTCAGTCTAAGGAACAAGCGCCAGGCCCGCGCGGATCACCGCAGCTCCCGCAAGGTCCCGGAGTGGAGGAGAGGCCGTTTGCCTTTTCGCCTACGACCGCGAAGCGGGAAAGTTGCTGCTCCAGCCGCGTGCTGGCGCACTTGGGGCAGGCAGGCTCCTGAGCGCCATAGATGATTGCTTCAAAATCCTTGCCGCAGTTTTTGCAAATATACTCAAATATGGGCATCGCAAAATCCTAAGGACAGTGTTAAACCTTGAAATTATAAATGGCCGATCACTTCTCGCAATATAGATTTGTGCCTCGACGCGGACTGAGCAATGCGCATATGCAAACATTGGCGGGTAATTTTATGCCGCGCGCCAATCTGCTTCCTCCGGGAGAGGAGAGGATCTTTGAGGTCCAGCCGGCCGGACACCTTGGTCCAAGTATTGCGGTGATGTGCTCCTGCCACTGGCAATCTAATCGACGCACTGCAATAACAGTCATTATTATCCATGGCCTGGAAGGCTCGACCGAGTCCCAATATGTTATTGGCACCGGGAGCAAGGCCTGGACAGCCGGAATGAACGTTGTGCGCATGAATATGCGGAACTGCGGTGGGACTGAGTTGCTTGCTCCCACGCTTTATCACTCCGGGATGTCGGGCGATGTGGACGCGGTAATGAACGCTCTTATAGGCGAGGAAGAGTTAGAGCGAATCGGTATTGTCGGGTATTCCATGGGGGGAAATCTCGCGATGAAACTGGCTGGAGAATATGGCAGCAATGTTCCGCCGCAGCTAAAGGCAGTCGCGACGGTCTCTCCGGCAATGGATCTCGCTGCCTCGGCAGACGCTTTGCACCATTGGAGCAACCGCGTCTACGAAATGCGCTTTCTCCGTCATTTAAAGCGGAGATTTCGCCGCAAAGCGCGTCTGTTCCCTGACCGGTACGATATCTCCCATCTAAAATCGCTCTCCTCCATCCGCGATTTTGATCATTGCATTACCGCTCGCTATGAAGGCTTCACCGGCGCGGAGGATTATTATTCTCGTGCAAGTTCTTCCCGGGTGGCCGAGGGCATCACAGTCCCGACGCTGGTCGTGCATTCGAAAGACGACCCATTTATCCGCATGTTGCCGGAAACCGGACGTAAGCTCACCGCCAATCCGCATGTCACACTGGTAGAGACCGAACATGGCGGCCATTGCGCCTTTCTCGCCGATCCGGATGGTTACGATGGGCGCTGGGCGGAGCGGCTCGTCATCGACTTCATTCAGCATCATTGCTAGAACGGATTTGCATGTGGGCGGAATGGTCAGTGGAACTCGGAGCAAACAGTCCGCGATTGGGAATTCCCTGGTCCTCACCGGACGGAGTTTTACGCTACTTTGATCTCAAACGCCATCCGGAGTTGATGGGTAGCCTTCCGGAGGCCTCTAAATTTCCAGCATTACGGGAATTTCTCTCGGAGATCAATTCCGCCGCTTCGCCATGGGAAACGGCAAAATGCGATCTTTGGGGCAGCGATGAAATCACCGTGGAAGAAGAGGTTTTTGGTATGCCACGCAAATTCGGCTCCTATATAGACATCCTTTTCAGCGCAAGTCATTTGTGGAGATCGTTTGCCCATCATGAAAAGCTTGCCCGGCGAATTACATCAAAACTGCGCGCGGTTACAATGGAGTTCACAACTGCTGAGTTCATTATTCGAGCTGGGGTTCGTCCCATTCAAGCTTCATCCTCGCCCGAAGATTCCCGTAGCGGATCTTCCGTGGAAGAAGGATTTTATTTCACGTTTTATCTCTACGGCTATGGAGAGGAAGAGGCAGAAGCCTGCGAGCGATGGAGTATCGCGTTGAATGGTGTGCAATCTGAGTTGGTGCAACTCTCAAGAAATATCTAGATCTCCGAACCTTGGGATGAAAATTGTAGGCAGGAATGCAGGCTGGAAGCCCTGGAGGAAAAATGATATTTCGCAATAGACATTTATTGCTGTGATTTCTCTTTAGTATATTTCTCGGGCATGCTGCTCCGGTATTGCTTTTGGTTTCTCTTATTCGGTTGTCTGGAGTCAGCCTCCTCTCCGTGGACCACCCTGGCAAATATCATCTCCCATTCATGATGTTTGCTCGATTCGCCAGCTCGGCTCCCGGGGAAGCTCTCATCCAATATCTGGAACTCTGATATGCGAGAGACATTAATCCACCGCCAGTTCGGCAGATTGCCGGCGGTGCTTTGACCTCGTATTTGGTAAATAAGAAGTGTAGGCTGGCCTTTCTGAATGCCGTAATCGTGTGGCTCCGCTATCCGCTCTTTGTTGCCGTAAAAGAAACGGACCAGCCGCTTCTGAGCGATGGCGTCCTGTAGCGATTTATGGATCGCTTCATTCGGTCTTTTTGTGCTGATCGTCATTTTATTCTGCTTCATTCCGCCATTCTATGAGATGCCAATAAGCTCGATTGCAGGATGCTCCCTGTGAATTCTCGGACACTGAGATCCTGCGGCATCCCCCAAGGAGGAATAGTGAAGGTGAATGAGCAGCTAAAGTTCGAGTTTAGTTTGAGGCGGTGCTTATAGATGCGGTGTTTATAGAGAAGATGCGGTGTTTGCGCGAAGAATAACGTGCATACGCTCCATTTAACGGGATGAACCGCGCAAGAAACGAAGGTCTGCGCGGAATCGTAAAGGGAGCGCAAGATGTAATGGCGGCTGACGACTAAAGCCTTTCTCCGAGTTGATGCCGGGGAAAAATCAGGATCTCCACAAGGATTCCTCGACTTATCCACTCCCATCCAATCCAACTGATATTATTTAGAGAGGAATGCCTCGAGCTTGGATTGAATGGTGAGATGCATTCCTGTGTTCGCGTTCGGGGGTTTGTTAGGCCCGGTGTGCCAAATGCGATTCCATGGCCGGGGCGAGTAGCTCAATCGGATAGAGCATCAGCCTTCTAAGCTGAGGGTTGCAGGTTCGATTCCTGCCTCGCCTACCAATTTGCTGTCCACCACCATATGGAGGACCAGCAATGGAATGCAGCTACATCCTGTCGCACACATCTTTCTTCGAACCTCAGCCGAATTCACAGGCTGAGGCCCAAACTCCTTTCCAAACTCGTTTCCAAGCAACCTTTCCGGATGCCCGATCGGCTTTCAACAAGAAGGTCACATTTCCCTCCGCGTCGTTCGTTCTCCGTCTTGTTCAGGCGCTGAGCGCTCAACATCTCGGGAATTTCTTTCGAATCGTGAGAAATGGACCTTCTCGGCGTTTCCAAACAAAAAAGCTGCATTTTCTCCAAATAATTAAGAAACGATGTTTCCAAGCGATAAAGAACCAACCTCTCCTCCAAAGGATAAAAAAAGCATATTTCCAGGCGATAAAGGAGCTGGATTTTCTTCAAACGATCAAGAAAAGGCATTTCCGGGCGATAAAGAACCAACATCTCCTCCAACCGATAAGAAGGAGGTATTCCCCAGCGATAAGGAGGTATTTCCAAACAATTAGCACGAGGTATTTCCAAGAGGCAAGCACGAGGTATTCCCAATCGCAACGCAAGATATTTTGCCAAGCGATACCCAATCGGGATTTCCAAGCGATACGCGAAGAACATTTCGACCCAAAAAGCGAAGGTAATCTCCTATCGACCAAGAAGGGGTATTCCCAACGGCTAAGGGCGGCATATCCCCAAGCGACAAGCAAAGTCTATTTCCCACCCATGGCCACGAAATATCTGCAAATGATACAGGGGCGGCATTTCGACGATTTTCTCAAGAGCAGCGCCAAACGACACCTGACGCACTTCTTTTATGGAATCAGCAAGCACTATGTTGAGCTCTTTCAGCGGGTACGCAGGAAGGGTTTCCGCAATCTTAGTGGCCCTGCATCTCACGAAGCTCGACAAAGCACCGCTATTGACGTCCGTTGCGAGAATCTCCGCAGCTACGGCTTAGGAGATACCGGAGAACAGGCCCTTCCTTGCGGGGCGGTTGCCGAAATCTTTTGTGAGGATTGCGGTCCTCTATGCCTGCCTTGCGCGAAGCAGGTCCTTTGCAATCGAGGGGACCACCACAATCCTGCGGACCTGGATCTCACGATGAGGCCGCCTTGCCGGGGCACAATCCTGGAGCGAGGAGCCAAAATTCAGGACGACCTCTTAGAACCCCGAACGCAAAGCCTGGCGAATTCAACTGATCAACGGCCATGCAGCCTGTCAATCTCTGGAGCAGTAGCTAATCTGAGCGCTCAACTGCCAGCATGGAGAATCTGGATCTCGAAAGGCAGGTCTCTCATTTTTGACCGGGAGAAAGCTCAAACAGCACTGCTGGAAAAGGTCATTTTCCGTGGAGTCACTGTACGCCTTCTGAGAAAAGGGCTTGCTCCTTCACAAAGTTCACCAACTCACAACTTCTCGATTGTGGAGTGTGGCCGGCCATGAATGCGATTGAGCTTACAGCATGCGTGTATTTAAGAATCTACTGTGGCCGTTGCGGAGAGGTGCGGCTCGCAACCTCTGAGGAGCCCGAGAGCACTCATCTAATGTGTCCTCTTTGCGGGACGGCCGAATGTCCCCATACCGTGCTCGGCACCGGAAGAACAATCCGAGTGCTTCCTTTCGCGGAATGTATTGCCCCGCGTCAGAACGAGTTTCGCCGTCAGCCGGCCAAAGACCTTTCCAGGTTTCTGGGATGGACTGCACAATAACCGTCGCGGGAAGGAGATTGCGATGGAAAAGTATCCGGTCTGCAGCCGGCAGGGACTCGCCACATCGAAAAGAAGCTCAGGATGGTCGGCGCATGGAACTCAGCCGAGGTGGAGTGCGAGGATAATCTCTCTGCACCTGCATCTTTTGACCGAAACCAAAGATGCAGGCCGCGGGCCCGGAGTTGCCATCAGGTCCTCACGTGCGCGGACTTTCGGTCCGATTTTGTAATCCAGCGCTGATTTCATCCGAATTGCTCATGAAATGGATTGTGAGTAGCTGGCCAGAGTAGATGTTTTGCATTTTTTTTAAAAATGATTACTTATTCGACAACATCCCAGCGCTTCGGCTCATCTTTAATACCAGCTACTCACTACGTGCGTTTCTCCTGAGCAGCAAAAAAGGGCCATGAAAATCTGTCTTGTAACCGCATTTCCACCGAGCCGAGAGAGGCTGAACGAATACGGATATCATCTCGCAGAGCAGTTGAGGCAAAAAGATTACATTAGCCTTACCGTTCTTGCCGACCAGATGTCCGAACCTGCCGAAGAGCTTCCTGGTTTCGATGTTATGCGATGCTGGAGGTTCAACAGCATCAAAGTCCCATTTCAAATTCTGAAAGCTGTACGCAGAACAAAACCGGATGTGGTTTGGTTCAATCTTGTCTTTTCCAGCTTTGGGGACAACCCGATCGCCGCATTTCTGGGCATCTGCACAGCGTTCCTTCTGCGCATCTTCGGCTTTTATACGCATATAACGCTGCACCACATCATTGAAACCTTGGATCTTTCCAAAGGAACGCGCTTCCCCAAGGTCTATCGTTTCTGCGGCGCAATCGCAACCAAGCTGTTGCTTTGGTCCAATTCAATTTCTGTCTTGCTGCCGTCTTACAGGAAGGTCCTGCTGGAGACCTATCACGGCAAGAACATTCATCTGCGGAAGCACGGCATCTTTTCTCCGGCGCCCAAGTTTCCAGACATCAGTAGGCGCGGGAACCCCGAGCATCGTATTCTCGCTTTTGGCAAATGGGGAACATACAAACGCCTTGAGCTTCTGATCGAGGCGTTCGCCAGGGTTTCAGAGCGCGTTCCCAATGCCAAACTGGTCATCGCGGGGTCGAACCATCCTATGACGCCGGGGTATGTGGAGTCGGTGCGGGACCGCTGGCGCGACAATTCGCGTATGGAATTTCACGGCTACATCCCAGAAGAGAAGGTCGCCGATCTGTTCAGCAACTCCAGCGTCCTGGTCCTTCCGTACTCCTCTGCCGGTGGTCCGAGCGGAGTCGCGCACCAGGCCTGCGAATTTGCGGTGCCGATTATCGCCTCCGATTTGCCGGATTTCCGTGACATGGCCGAGACGGAGCAGATCGCCATCGACTTCTTTGAAAGTGGCAATCCAGACAGTATGGCCGATGCCCTGGAACGTCTGCTGCTCGATCCTGCGCGCCTGGTTGAAATGGCGGAGCAGAATTTTTCAGTCGCTTTACGCATGAATATGCAAGAAGTGGTGGCCCAGTATGTATATTCCTTCTCTCGCGCGCTGGCATTAAAGCGGCGCAATTTGCGGCAAAAGGAAATCCTGGCCGGAAGCTATCAAGAAACAACCGTGGCGCCTTTAAAGTCGCGCCTCGAATTTTAAAAGGAAACCTAACAATTATGCGCTCGCTGAGCATTGTTATACCTGCTTTTAATGAAGAGTCCCGGCTGGGTCCCACACTTAACGCAGTTATAGAGTATGTGGGACGGCAAAACCTGATGGCGGAGATCATCGTCGTAGACGATGGTTCGACTGACCGAACGGCAGAACTGGCCGAGAACTTTGCTTCCGAGCACTCCATGGTGCGGCTGGTCCGCAATGGAGAAAACCGGGGCAAGGGTTACAGCGTGCGTCATGGCATGCAGGAGGCCAAAGGCGAGATCATGCTCATGTGCGACGCCGATCTTTCAGTGCCGATTGAGCAATGCGAGCACCTGATCGCGGCCCTGGATGACGGATACGATATCGCCATCGGCTCGCGAGCATTGAACGAGGAACTCATACTGAAGCGGCCGCCTTTTTATCGCCGGATATGCAGCTCCTCCTATCGCGCGATGGTCCGTAACCTGCTCGGGCTGGAATTCAAAGATACGCAATGCGGTTTCAAAGCCTTTACTCGCGAGGCCGCCAGGCGGATCTTCGCGATGCAGAAGATCGAGCAATGGGGCTTTGATCCGGAAATTCTGCTCATTGGCAGCCTGATGGAATTCAGGATCAAGGAGGTCGCGGTAGAGACATTTCATCGCGAGGGAAGCAAGATCAACCCCATTCTCGATTCGATCAAAATGTTTATCGAACTTCTGATGATCCGCCGCCACGTTTTTGCCGAATTTGCGAATCTTCGTCACGCTGCAGCGTCTGCCGTAATTCCCATCGCGCAGGATGCAGCACGCAATCAGGCGGAAGCCGCATAACTCGACAGCTTCCGATCTTTGTCCATTTGCGCCGGGCCCTCTCAACGAGGGCCTTGGTTTTTTTATGCCCAAATCTGAGGTTGAATTCGACTGGCTGGACAAGAGTACTAGAGATGGGCGCCTTATAAGCGGTTCGGAAAATCCTCAAGAAATTGAGTTTCAGGATTGAAAGACAAAAAGAGCGGCCCGCGAATGAGACCGCTCTTTATTACAAAGTGAGAAGATGGTGGATCGGCAAGCTCGCTTATGCAGCTTTAAGACGAGTTTCCCGATTGCGGGAACCCTGATCGTAATCCGTCATCCCGCCCACCAGGGCGAGCGCTATGCTCATGTACTGGAAGAGCTTTGCCTCTTTTTCATCCTTGAACGCCATCACCTCCGGAACCAGGGCAGCGAGCGCCGAGACTCCAGGATCAATGCGTCCGTGGGTTTCAAAGCTGATTTTCTTCCAGACTCCGCCGGGCATGTCGGTAAGGAATGCCACCATTCCAATGACGTCCGCGCAGAGGTAAGCGGCCAAGGCGGCCCGCTTGTTTTTCTTCCAGAAGAGCGTTCCAACCGCGAAGAAAGCGCCAAACACCGCATAGTCAATTACAGCGTGGGCCTTTGGACCGATCACTTTGGGAAGCGCAGGCGCCACCAGATTCGCCGCCTTATGGGCAATAGGCATAAACTCCTCCTGATTCTCACACTATGCTGCGTTTAGCCTTTCTTCCGCTTCAGACTGCTTGAAGTCGGTCATGCCGACCACAGCAGTCTCTGCTACCGCCTGCAGGCGATAAAACCACGCGGCACCGTTCCCACTCAGGCCGAGCAGCCTGGGCATAGTGAGCGTTGCGGCCGCGAGCCCTACATCAATCTTGCCATGGGTTTCAAAGCTGATCACCTCGGCCACGCCGCCGGGATAATCCGTCAGCAAGGAGTTGGCCAATACCGCGCCACCACAAATAAAGGAGCCGATCGCCGCTTTCTTATTGCTTTTCAGCCAGAGCGCTCCCATAGTCAGGAAGGAGCCGGCCATCGCGTAGTCGATGATGGCGTGCGTCTTCGGGCCGATGACTTTGGGCAGCTTATCGCTTATCGCGCTAATGCGGTCCGCGTAAGGGATCTTCTCAA
>CAZONJ010000003.1:68197-77942 GCA_964581225.1 uncultured Terriglobales bacterium
GCGTTCTTGGTTTCTTCAAAATTAGGCATAGCTATAACCTCTCTCTCAAAAGAGAAAGATGCCCGCCTCAGCGCACAAGTTGGGCCTAAAGCTAAGGAACGGGGATAATTCGCGAGCTGCTGCCGAAAAGGGAAAAGCGCACTATGCCTTTGCACCTTGGGAGTGCCGCGCCAGCGCGCGTTTGATGATCAAATCCAGCGCAGCTTTCGTCTGGTCGTACTCCGCTGGGGAGATACGATCCTGCAGCCGGTCACTTTCAAGCTGGAAGAGCTCTTCTTTGAGCGTATCAACCAAATGGCCGCCGCGCACCAGCGTGGTCTGAGTTGCCACTGCAGAGCCGCCCATCGGGGGAAGAGAGGGGTGCGATGCGGTGGCCGGAGCAGGACGTCCCAGGATGTAAAACGCGCCGGCAACCAGGGCCGCGGCGAGGCCGCCCAGCAGCCACCAACGATATTTGTGCAAAGGGTCGGGGGCATCGATTGGCGCTCCAAGCCCCCCGCCAGGACGATTGTCAGCAGCAGCCCCGCCAACATTGGCCGAGGCGCTCTGATCTTCGTTCTCCTGCGCTTCACGAGGAATTTCTCCGGTACCGGAAACGGAATAAGCGAGCTTCTCCCCCGCAGCTACATTCTTCGCAACATAGACATTCATGCCGCGTTCCTGGTGGCTGGCCTGGAAGCTGGTTCCTTCGCTCTGGAATTCCATGCTCTTGGGCAGCAGCACAACAACATCTTCCATGGGGAGTTTCGGCTGCTGTGAGAAGGCGAAGCTGCCGGAATAGGGCAAGTGATAAGTGAGCTGAAACCTGGTCTCTCCCGGGCGCAAGGGGAAGACAAATCCGTAGTGTCCTTTTTCTTCCAATGGAGTTGGAGAAGAAGAGACCGGCATTCCACCCGGACCTGCGGCTACGGAAGAGTCAATCTCGGCGCCTTGCGGCAAAGTGACCTCGAAGGTATGCGCGCTCATCTTGGTCCGCGGTGGAGTGGATTGGTTCTTGAGCACCCACATTTGCACGACGTCCATGCGTCCGCCATCGGCCTGCACACGAGTGATATCGGCAACGCCGGTCACTCCGGCGACCTCCCTGGCGGCATCGTAAACCTCTAGGTCGACGGAATTCGTGCCCGGAGGCGCAGGGCGAAAATAGTTCACCCCCTGGTGGTTTACCCGCACCAGATGCGGAGTGCTCCCATCCCCTGCATTGAACTCGAGAGTAAAACGGCCCTTGGCGTCGGTTTTGGCGTGCGCCTCCTCTTCCATGGAAGCGGCCAGCTTCACCAGAACTACATCGTCCCCGGCGGCTGGCTTGTTGCTGGTCTTATTAGAGACGGCGCCGGTGATGCTGGAGGCGAAGCCCGCGGTAGAAAACATCAGGAGCAATGCAATAAAGGAAATATGCTTCAATGAAACTCCTAGTCTGTGAATGGAATGGATTCTCATCCGTAAAACGCGCTGGACAAATTAGAGAGCAGCTGGGCCCCGCTCCAGGCGATCAATTTCAGCGAGCACCAGCGCCGCCTCGTTTTCAAGGCTGGCCCGCAGGTTATCGAAATCCTGTTGCGGATACTTCCCGGAACGGTACTCAAAATTTAAGTCGCGCAGATTTTCGTAGATCACCTCTTTGCGCTCGTGCAGGAAGGCCACCCGAGTCTTATCGACAGATTGAATGGCCTGCCGCGCCGGGCTGAAGACATAGATCAGCAATCCGACAAAGAGCAGTACGCAAAGTGATTCGGGAATCATAGGTCGGTTTCCTTACGGGCCTTCTCGCGATATTCCAGCAGCTGTTTGGCTGACAGGGAAGATTTTTCAGATGCCATCACCTGAGGAGCACGCAACCTCCAGTTCCTCACCACCAAGACGACCGCCAGCAGGCCGGTAAAGAAAACCAGAAAAGGCGTAATCCAGGCGACCCGTCCAAAGCCGGTGTTGGGCGGAGCGGCCAGAACGGTGAGCCCATATTCCTGCACAAAAGATTGTTGCACCAGACTGTCAGAACTTTCCCGGGTAATGGCGGCGGTAAGCTGGCCGCGCATTTTGCCGGACATGGTGCAGCCAACGTGATTACATTCCAGCAGGATCTGATTGCAACTGCACATGCAGATCATTTTATGGCCAAGGTCGTTAAACCGCGCCTGATCTCCGCTGGCGCCGAGCATGCAAAGCAGCGCGGCGACGCTAAGGAAAATCTGGGTGGAACGCCGGCGCTTCATCAGTCCCCTGCCTCCACTCCCTCCGGCATGGAGATCCTCATCATGGCAGGGCGGATTTTTGCCGGTTGCGCAAGACTCGCAGCCGGCAGATTTGGGACCAGTGCGACGATGGTCCCAAAGAGTATGAAAAAGACGCCGATCCATATCCATTCCACTAATGGATTCACAAAGACCTTGATGATCGGCCGGTCGGTCTCGGGATTCTTGCCCGCATAAATAACGTAAAGGTCTTCTTTCAGCGTGGAATGATTAGCAACCATGGTGTTGGGCTGCTCGCTGGCATGGTAAAAGCGTTTTTCGGGGAAGAGCTGGCCGATGGGCTTGCCGTTCTTGTAAACGTCGAGAATGGCGTGTTCGGATTCGTAATTCGCATTGTCGTCCTGGGTATAGCTTTGGCAGACCAGTCGATAGGCGCCAATGTTCATCTGGTCGCCGAAGCCCATCTCCTGCTCTTTGTCCTGATTGAACGAAGAACCCGCGAGACCAATCACAACAATGACCACCCCAAGATGGACGATATACCCGCCATAGCGCCGGGTATTGCGGCGCGTGAGCTGCAGCATGGCCGCCGCGAGGTTCTGTCCGGTATGGCGGGCGATTACGCGGCCACCGCGATAGAACTCCTCGGCAATCGTCGCGGTAACCAGCGCGGCCAGCCCGAATGAGATTAGCGAATAGAAGTGGGCTGCATCCACCCAGGGACGCAGGCCTAAGATCATCAGCAGGGCCATCACTGCCAAAGCGGCAATGGCGGGGAAGGCGAAATTCCGTTTTAAACTGGCGACGGAGGTGCTACGCCATGCGAGCAGCGGGCCGACCCCGGTGAGCAGCAAAAGGAACATCGCAATCGGGACGTTGACGCGATTGAAAAATGGCGCGCCCACCGTGACCTTATGCCCGGTGACCCACTCCGAAAGTATGGGAAAGAGCGTCCCCCAAAGCACCGCGAAACAGGAGGCAAGCAGGACGAGGTTCTGAAAGAGGAAACTCGATTCCCGCGAGACCAGCGATTCCAGCTTGCGCTCGCTCACCAGATGGGAGCGGTTGCGGATATAGGCAAGCAGGCAGACAACAAAGACCACCGCCAGAAAGGCGATGAACCAGTCCCCGATGGAGGACTGGGCGAAGGCATGCACCGAACTCACCAGGCCGCTGCGCGTGAGCAGCGTGCCTAAAATGGAGAGCATGAAGGTGGAGAAAATCAGCCACACGTTCCAGGTCTTCAGCATCCCGCGCTTCTCCTGCATCATCACCGAATGCAGAAAGGCCGTGCCGGTAAGCCACGGCAGCAAGGAGGCATTCTCCACCGGGTCCCATCCCCAATACCCTCCCCAGCCCAGGACGGAGTAGGCCCAATGCGCCCCGAGAAAGATGCCGCAGGTGAGGAATGCCCAGGTCACCATGGTCCAGCGGCGGGTAATGTGAATCCATTTTTCGCCGGGATAGCGCATGATGAGCGCGCCTAAGGCAAAGGCAAAGGGCACGCTAAAGCCCACATAGCCCAGGTAGAGCATGGGCGGATGGATGACCATCTCGGGATATTGCAAAAGAGGGTTCAGGCCATTGCCGTCGGCGGGGATGGTCCCCGCCACCAGCCCAAAAGGATTGGCGGCGAAGTTCAGCAGCAGCAAAAAGAAAAGCTGAATCCCTGCCAGAATGCAGGAGGCGTGGGCCACCAGCTTCACGTCCACTTTGTGCCGCAGGCGCAGCACCAGGCCGTAGCTTGAGAGCAGGAGCGCCCAGAAGAGCAGTGAGCCTTCCTGTCCAGACCAGAGTGCCGCCATTTTATAGGGCAGAGGCAGGGCGCGGTTGCTGTGATGAAGAATGTAGGCAACCGAAAAGTCATTGTTGAGCGCCGAAACTACAAGAGCGGTGGCAGCGACGGCCACGGTAACCCAGGTGGCAATACCTGCCCGGCGCGCAGTTTCAGCCAGCCGGTCTGTATTGAAGCCGAGGGCGGCGCGGCGCAAGGCCAGCGCACCGGCTAAAAAACAATAAGCAGTCAGCGCAAGCGCGAACAGCAACGCAAAACTTCCTAGCAATGGCATGATGGGAGGGAGCTCAGAATTTTATTGTTTCAAAATGCCACACCGGATGCAAATCTCTATTCGCGGCTTCGGGCCGGTTTTAGACTTTGGGATTGGGAAAACGATTACTTGCCAGTTAAAGATTTCTTCACCAGGGCGATCAGCTCTCCCGGAGGAAAGGGTTTCTGCCGGAAAGTCACATTCAGTCCGGTATATTCCTCTTCGGCTTCAGCCAGTCCGCTGATTACGATGACCGGCACAGTAGAATTCACCTCTCGCAACATGCGAATAAACTCCGCGCCGGTGGCTTCGGGCATGATGTGATCGGTGACAATGGTCCCGATCTGCGTGCCTGCGGAAGGGCTGCGCAATAAAGCCAAGGCACTGGCGGCGCTTGTGGCAATTTGCACTTGCATTCCCGCCTGATTCAGGACCAACTGTCGCGTAGCGAGCTGCACCGGGTTATCGTCAACCAATAAAACTGTTTGTACCAAAAATGATCCTTTACGTGAAAGTTGCTATGCGCTGCGGCGTCTCAGTTCAGTTTCTGCGCGAAACCAATCTTCCTGAGGGTCGCCACCGTTTCCGCCACGCTCCAGGAACAAATGATACGCCCTTTCCCGTATCTGCTCGTCCGTGATCTGAGGACCGCTGGCCGTCTGCTGTTTCACATTCTGCCTCTGGGAGTTCTTCTGATCGCTGTTCGAGAGCTGGTTGGGGACGGCAACTGGGCCGGGAGCTGCGGCTGGATTGGTTTCTTGAGGCGCTTTTGTCTCCGGCGCAGCGCTCACCCCGCGACTGGCGTTTCCAGCGGAGTTGCTCACCGGCGTGGCTGTCTTCAGTGTCTTGGAATTTTCCTTTGCGCTTTTCGGTCTAGGCATGCTTCTTACTTCCTTAACTCTTATGAGGGATTGATCGCAGGGAGCTGCCGCCAATAGGCCGATGCAGCCCGCCTGATGTGCTTCTATTTTAGCAAGCATTGCTGTGGAATTGACCGGGGAAGGAGAAGAAAATTGAGACAGAATTGTTGTAGCCGCAATAGAGAATGCTTATGGCCTTAGAAGGCGACTTCCCGACATTCTGAAGCTTCCGATATAACCGCCGAGGGTCGCAGCCGGAGTGCCGCTTTGAGGCCTCCACCGATCATGGTAACCCTGCGCTGTCCTTTGCTTCCGTGTAATACCGCTCCCCGGCACAGGAGCGGCACAGCGTTCTGCCTTTGGCCACTACCTCGCGATGAAAATTGATGCCTTCCCCGCAGTCCTCACAGACAATACGCTCGCCTTTGTAGCCGGGGAACTCTTCGGCAGGCAAGTCCACTTTGACCCACTGCACCGCGAACAGGTCGTCGGCCGGCATCTCGCGATAGGCCTGCATCTGCTGCCGGTTCTTGTTGTCAATCTCAGGATGCATCTCCCGGGCCAGGGCTTTGGAGGATTCCTTGGCGGAAATTCGTACCGCCTTTCCTTTCGCCACGTCCACAAACGTGGCCGCCATCTTGCCCCAATCGCGGAACTTGAGCGCCCGTTTCCCCAGGCGGCAGCCGGTTACAACCGTTACCGCATCGGTGGCGCAACGGTCGATTTCAATGAAGGTCACCAGCCGCTTGCGGTCGGCCCCTGTGGGGTCTTCGATGCCGAGCTTTTCCAGCCCCAACATTGCCATGCGCACCCCCAGCACCTGCCCGGCGCATAGATGCCCGTGGGCACGCTCCGCATCCTTCAGATATTCATCCAGGGACTTCATTGTGGCGGCTGCTCTTTCTCGTCTTCCGGTCCCGGGGGTGGTTCCACCTCCGAGGCGTGGCCCTGGATGGCGAAGCTCAGGGGCTTTCCGCCCACCGGCTGAAAGGTCACGCGCGGTGGCTGTTTTTGCCATACCGGTTCCGCGCAGACGGTGTCCGGCAGCTCCTGGGTATTGGCGCTCCCGATATTTTCGCGGATCACCGGTTTGCGATATCCCAACTGGTACACCACCGCATAAAGTTTGTTATTTCCGACTGAGACTCCGCAATAGGCGACGTAATCCCGGTACCAGCTTGCAATGGAATAAAACGGATCAAATTCCGGAAGATTGAGTTGCGAGACCCTGCCGGTGCCGCGGTCTACGACCAGCCAGCCGCCGTGCTGCCATCTCCATTCCGGCTTTACGCTGCGGTCTTCAGGCAGAGCGTCGTTCAGGCGATAAGCGCGCCGGATGACGAAAGTCGTGTCGGTCACATCGTGGACATCGCCGCTGACGAACTCTTTAATGTGTCCATCCACGTTCAGGCTGCGCACCTTCATGTCCTGCACCTTGTCCTCTTCCGGGCCGATGAAGAGTTTCACATGCATCCATGGGCCATAGGTTACGGTGTGCTGCCTCGCAAAGGCCCCGGTGGCGAGCGCCGGAACAAGACAGGCAATAGCCGAAGCGGCGATCAGCGTCTTTTTCAAAACACAAGCTCCCGAAGGGACCGCAATCCTCATTCTTCTTCGCATCGCGCCTCTGAATTACAGCATTTCATGCAGGATGGTCGAAGACCGCTCCTGGTCCTCTCCTCCCAATTGTAAACGTTGAGGAAGCCCATTTAAATTGCTGCCAGTTTGTCGGTAGCTCCTGCTTTATTGAGCGAAATACTCATCGTTCAGTTCATCGCTGCCGGCAAAATTCTCTTGCCATGCGATATTCTCAGGTGCTACTACCTTTGGGACAGAGTTTCAGCAGAAAGGCAGTGGCGAAATGCAACCTCCTCCAGGGGCCTCGCAACTCATTCTTCGATGGTGAAATCTCAGGGCTCTACCGCGGAAATCGTTCGCCGCCTGCCGTGCATTCTTGTCGTCGATGACAAGTTGGACACGCTGCTTCTCGTCCGCGAGCTCCTGACCTCCAGGGGGTACCAGGTTTTTACCGCCTCCGACGCCGATGAAGCCATGGATGCCATCCACGAAGTAAAGCCTGACCTCATCCTGCTGGACGTGATCATGCCGGGGCGCTCCGGCTACGATCTTTGCCGGGAGCTGAAAGAAGACCCCGCCACCCGTCTTATTCCTATCGTGATGATTACCGGGCTGAGCGATCGCAGCGACCGCATCCGGGGCATCGAGGCGGGGGCCGACGATTTTCTCAGCAAGCCTCTCTATCCGGAAGAGCTGTTTGCCCGGGTCAAAAGCCTGCTCAAGTTGAAACATTTTACCGACGAGCTGGAAAACGCCGAGGCGGTGCTCTTTTCTCTGGCCCTGGGAGTAGAAGCCCGCGACCCCTATACCGGCGACCACTGCGCCCGCCTGGCGCGCTATGCCAGCGATCTCGGACGGCACCTGAAACTCGACTACGAGAGCATTATTGCCTTGCAGCGGGGCGGCTATCTGCACGATCTGGGGAAGGTCACCATCCCGGATGAGATCCTCAAAAAGCATACCGGCCTGACTCCATCCGAATGGGAGATCATGAAGCAGCATCCCCTCACCGGCGAGAGCATCTGCCAGCCCTTAAAGTCATTCCGCCGGGTATTGCCGATTATCCGCCATCACCACGAGCATTGGAACGGTTCCGGTTATCCTGACGGCCTCCAGCGAGATGAAATCCCGCTGTTGGCTCAGGTCCTGCAGGTAGTGGATGTTTATGACGCTCTTCGCACCGCCCGCCCCTATAAACCGGCCCTTTCCCATAAAGAAGCGGAGAAAACCATGAGAGAGGAGGCGAAGCGCGGCCTCTACCATGTGGAACTGTTTGACGAGTTCTTCGCCCTGATGGAGCGCCAGAGGCGCGCGGCATGAGCGCGACCGCCGTCTCATTTTTGTTTGGGGAACTGTCCTTCTCTATGAGAGACTTAGGCGGTAAATCTTAATATGCTTATAGACAATGGCTTACAACTTTAAGGGCAATGGAAACGTCTCATAGGCTGATGGAGAACCCAATCTACAGCATAATCATTCCTGCATTTAACGAAACCCAGCGCATCGGGGCCTCGCTGGAAAAGATCATTGCTTTTATTCATGAGCATAAGTGGCAGGCCGAGATCATCGTAGTAAACGATGGTTCCACCGACAATACGGCCGACATCGTGAGAGGCTTTGCCGCCCAGGAGCCGATGATCCGCATGGTTGAAAATCCTGGAAACCGGGGCAAAGGATTCAGCGTGCGCAATGGAATGCTGCACGCCGCGGGAGACGTTCTCCTGTTCAGCGACGCCGACCTTTCCGCCCCTATTTACGAAGCCAAGAAACTCCTTCAGGCCATCGATGCCGGCGCCGATGTAGCGATCGGCTCGCGCTGGATCACTCGCAGCCTGCAAAGAGAGCGCCAGCCATTGCATCGTGAGGTACTAGGGCGCGCTTACAACGCAGCCCTGCAACTGGTACTGGGGCTGCACTATAAAGATACGCAGTGCGGGTTCAAGGCTTTTACTCGACGAGCGGCTCATTCGATATTCCCAAACCTCAAAATCGAGCGCTGGGGATTCGATCCTGAGATCCTCTTTTTGGCCCAGCGCCTCAAACTGAAGGTAGCGGAAGTGCCGGTAGAGTGGGCCCATGACGGGCGGTCCAAAATCAATCCCGTGAAGGATGGAATCCGTATGCTGGGAGAGATGGTAAAAATCCGGTTGAACTCTCTAGGCGGAAAATACAGCCGGCCTTCACGGCGGTTTGCCACTCCTCTGTAATTTGAAAACTATTCTTAATGCAAAGAGCACGGCATGCACAGCCGTGCTTTTTCTTTTGCATGCGCAAAAAAGCCCGCTGGAGCGGGCTGAGGAGCAAGGGCAAACTAGAATCTTAGGAAGCGGCAGCGCTGCGCGCCTGCAGCGGCAGCTTCTGGACTACGCACATGCCTGATTGTTTATCGAATACCAGATACATCGTTTGGGCGCAAGAACCGCATAGCCAAAAATGTTCGGTGCGGCGATGAGCTTTATTTCCGTCGACCAGATAAGGAGAATTAAGGTTTTCGTTGGTGTCGTTCAGGTCAACCCGGAATACTTTTCCATCTCGCAAATAGTGGAAGGGAGTCGTACAGGTTGGATTTGCGCACTTCGAAATCATAAGGGCCTCACTTCTTAAGAGATAGATTGAGACCTTCCGGTGAACTGGTGCTCTTCTCTCTCTTCTTTCGATGCAAGCAGAGTCTCTGGAGTTAGCCTGTGGAAAACTCCACTAATTTTGAGAGTTTAACCCAGTTCCAGAGTACCGCAGTGGAATTTTTGCCTTAGGTGGTGAGCCAAATTCCGCCACAATTCCGTGCTCTTGGTTTAGTGCCCCTTAACTCGCCAGATCTGCCTCTTTGGAATTGCGCAAGATAGATGGATATGATTGAAAACAAGGGAAATAAATAGCGAATGACACCCCATTGAGAAAGGAAGTAGTGGCTCGGTATGTAATCCCACAGGGCCATAGACGATTACCTGTTTGATGGAGCGCCCGGAGCGGCTTCTTGCCCGACTTTTCCCACCGGGCCTGAAGGCCGTATCCTCTTCCTCCGGAGCACTTCCGGATCGGGGGAAGCGCAGGTTTTACACAGCCGGGA
>CAZONJ010000004.1:0-27105 GCA_964581225.1 uncultured Terriglobales bacterium
CGAACCAGAAGAAACATAGCTTCCGCAGTCCAAGGATGGCAGCAGCTTTCGCCAGCATGGATGCGGTGACCCCAGTTTCTGGATGTATAGCCGAAAACGCGTGGATTGAAAAGCATTTTTTTTCGGGGTCAGCGACTTTTTAATTTGGATGCGCCTCTGTTGGCATTCCGGGTATGCCGCCGGGGTAAGCATGAAAATTTTGCTGGGCGTGAATGTGCCGCGGCAGTAGAGGCGGCAGGAAGAGTGCATCGCGCGCCTTGGCTGAAATTCCTCAAGCAACGCGGTAATGCGGGCCGCCCGGGCCTGCAAGAGACAGAGAGAAGATCTATCAAGCACACATTGAATGCATAAGCCATCGCAGGCGCCCGGCTCTGGGCGCGACGGCCACTGCGCCGCTTCCGTCCTGCACGGTTTTGCATTCTGAAGACGTTGAGGCACCGCATTCCAAGCGCTCCGCGCAGGAAATGCAGGCGCCTCGTGGCGATGTCCAACCAGTTTAGGAGTAATTAATGCCGAACCATACTCGTGCCGTCCGCAATCGACTCGATTTTTCAAAGATTCCAGCCAGCATTCAGATCCCGAATCTGATCGAAGTGCAGAAGCGCTCTTATGATCGCTTCCTGCAGATGGACAAGCTGCCCAGCGAACGCGACGACAGCGGTTTGCAGTCTGTCTTCCAATCGGTCTTTCCCATCACCGATTTCCGCAACGTCTCGCAGCTCGAGTTTGTGGATTTTTCCATTGGGAACTGGGAGTGTAAGTGCGGTCACCTTAAAGGGCTGCACCACCTGCGCACCACGTGCCGGAATTGCGGCGCGACCGTCATTACCGACCCCTTCCATCCCGGCGAGGTGCTCTGCGGCAAGTGCGGAACTTACAACGCCAATACCCCCGACTTCTGCAACAAGTGCGGAGACCCGGTAGGGTTGCAGCTCAAATACGATGTGAATGAGTGCGAAGAGCGCGGCATGACGTACTCCGCCCCGCTGAAGGTGACGATCCGGCTTACCATCTTCGACAAAGATGCGGAGACCGGCGCCAAGAGCGTTCGCGACATCAAGGAGCAGGAAGTCTTCTTCGGCGATATCCCGCTGATGACGCAGAATGGCACGTTCATCATCAACGGCACCGAGCGCGTGATCGTGAGCCAGTTGCACCGCTCGCCCGGCGTATTCTTCGAGACCGCCAACAACCGCACCTATTTCCTGGGAAAGATCATTCCCTACCGCGGCTCCTGGGTGGAGTTCGAATATGACCAGAAGAACACGGTCTATGTGCGCATCGACCGCAAACGCAAGTTTTTGGGCACGATCTTCCTGCGCGCGCTGGGGCTTCGCTCCGACGAAGAGATCCTCCGCACTTTCTATACGGTGGATAAGATCTCGCTGCGCGATAAAAAATATTATTGGACGCTGGATCCCGGCGTAGACCGCCCCACCAATTTGCTGGGGGTAAAGATCACGCACAGCATCAAGAGCAAGTCCGGGGAAGAAGTCGCGCACTCCGGCCGCAAGATCACCCCTTCGGTGCTGAAGGAGATACAGAAGGCCAAAATCAGCGAGGTTGAAACCGACATCACCGATCTGGAAGGCGCATTCACCGCCGCCGACGTGGTGGACACGAACACCGGCGAAGTGCTGCTCGAGGCCAATTCGGAGGTCACCGCGGACAAGCTCTCCAAGATCATGGACGCCGGCGTCACCCAAGTCCATCTGTTCTTCCCGGACCGGGACGATGTGGGCAACGTGATTTCGAATACCCTGCGGCGCGATTCGGTAAAGACCCCGCAAGAGGCGCTGATCGAGATCTACCGCAAGCTTCGTCCGGGCGACCCGCCCACGCTGGATACGGCGACCGCGCTCTTCCATGGCATGTTCTTCGACCCGCGCAAGTACGATTTCTCCCGCGTAGGCCGCTTGAAATTCAACATCAAGCTGCACGAGAAAGAAGATTACACGCCGCTGGAGAACCGCACCCTTGAGCCGGAAGATTTTTATTCCACCATCCGCTACCTGCTCAAGCTGCGCAAGAATATCGGCCTGGTAGATGACATCGACCATCTCGGCAACCGCCGCGTGCGGGCGGTCGGCGAGCTGATGGAAAACCAGTTCCGCATTGGACTGGTGCGCATGGAGCGCGCTATCAAGGAAAAGATGAGCGTGTACCAGGAGATGTCCACGGCCATGCCGCACGACCTGGTAAACGCCAAGCCGGTAATGGCGGCGATCCGCGAATTTTTCGGCTCCTCGCAGCTCTCGCAGTTTATGGACCAGACCAACCCGCTCTCGGAGATCACGCACAAGCGCCGTCTCTCCGCGCTGGGGCCGGGCGGTCTGTCGCGGGAACGCGCAGGCTTCGAGGTGCGCGACGTCCACACCACGCACTACGGACGCATCTGCCCGATTGAAACGCCGGAAGGTCCGAACATCGGGCTTATCTCCTCGCTCTCCTGCTACGCCCGCATCAACGACTACGGCTTTATCGAATCGCCGTATCACCGGGTAAAGGCCGGCCGCGTGCTTTCCTACGTGAGCGTAGTGAATGCCGGAGACAGCTCGCATCGCGTCGGCGACCACATCGAGCGGCATGAGATGGAAAAGGCCAACGAGGAGTTGCGCGCGCGCAAGAAGCGTCCTATCGATCACGAGCCGTTTTCGTTCTATCTTTCCGCCTGGGAGGAAGACAAGCACGTGATCGCGCAGGCAAACATCGATTTGGACGAGAAGGGCCGCATCGAGGCCGATCTGGTGAACGCCCGCAAGGCCGGAAACTTCGTGCTGGTCTCGCGCGACGAGGTGGACTACATCGACGTAAGCCCGAAGCAGCTGGTTTCCGTGGCTGCATCGCTGGTGCCGTTCCTGGAGCACGACGACGCCAACCGCGCCCTGATGGGCGCAAACATGCAGCGCCAGTCGGTGCCGCTGCTGGTGGCGGAAGCCCCCATCGTGGGTACCGGGATGGAGGGCGTTACCGCCCGCGATTCCGGTGCGGTAGTGCTGGCGCGCCGCAATGGCGTGGTGGATTCGGTGGACTCCGAGCGCATCATCGTGCGCGTGGAGGGCGAACACCATCCTACGCAGCTTTCGCGTGAAGTTGGCAGCGACATTTACCAGCTCATTAAGTTCAAGCGCTCCAACCAGAACACCTGCATCTCGCAGAAGCCGATCGTCCGCAAGGGCGACCGGGTGCTGAAAGGGCAGGTAATCGCCGACGGTCCGTGCACCGACCAGGGCGAGCTGGCGCTGGGCCGCAACGTGCTGGTCGCGTTCATGCCATGGCGCGGCTACAACTTTGAAGACGCCATCCTGGTCTCAGAGAAGCTGGTGAAGGAGGACTATTACACCTCCGTCCACATCGAGGAGTACGAGATCGAGGCCCGCGACACCAAGCTGGGTCCGGAGGAGATCACGCGCGATATCCCGAACGTTTCGGAGGCTTCGCTGCGCGACCTCGATGAGAGCGGCGTCATCCGCATCGGCGCCAGCGTCAAGGCGGGCGACATCCTGGTAGGCAAGGTCACCCCCAAGGGCGAGACCCAGCTGACCCCGGAAGAGAAGCTGTTGCGCGCGATCTTCGGCGAGAAGGCCGGCGATGTGCGCGACGCTTCGCTGACCTGCCCTCCGGGCATCGAAGGCACCATCGTGGACGTAAAAATCTTCTCCCGCAAGGGACAGGAGAAGGACGAGCGCGCCAAGCAGATCGAGGCGCTCCAGGTGGAAAAGCTGGAGAAGAACCTGGCCGACGAGATCCGGATTCTGACCGACGAGCGGTTGAAGCGTCTGGAGGCCATTCTCGGCAGCAGGGAAGTCCAGGCCGACCTGCATGACGAGCGCACGAATAAGAAGCTGGTGGGCAAAGGGGCGGTGCTCGATCGCGAGACCATCGAGCGCATCTCGACCCGGAACCTCAAGCGCATCAAGTATGCCGACAAAGATCCGCGCGTCAACGAGCAGATCGACGAAATCGAAGAGATGACCTCGCGCCAGATCGATGTGCTGCGCAAGATCGTCAACGAGAAGATCGCGAAGCTGCAAAAAGGCGATGAGCTGCCGCCGGGAGTCATCAAGCTGGTAAAGGTCTATATCGCCATGAAGCGCAAGCTTTCGGTGGGCGACAAGATGGCGGGCCGCCACGGAAACAAGGGCGTGATCGCGCGCATTCTTCCCGAAGAAGATATGCCGTATCTGCCCGACGGCACTCCGATGGAGATCGTGCTCAATCCGCTGGGTGTGCCTTCCCGTATGAACGTGGGCCAGATCCTCGAGACCCACCTGGGATGGGCGGGCCACGAACTGGGCAAGCGCATTTCCAGGCTGCTGCAGGAGAACAGCCGTGAAGAGACCGTCCGCAAAGAGATGAGGGCGATCTTCAAGGACACGCCGTTCTTGAAGAATGTTGCCGAACTCGACGATGAGACCCTGATGAACGTTGCCCGGGGAATGAAGAAGGGCTCGTTCTTCGGGACGCCGGTATTCGACGGCGCGACCGAAAAGGAGATCAAGTCGCTGCTCACCGAAGCGGGACTGCCGACCTCGGGAAAGACCGACCTGTTCGACGGTATGACGGGAGAGAAGTTCGAGCAGCCGGTGACCGTGGGTTACATCTACATGCTGAAGCTCTCACACCTGGTAGACGACAAGATCCACGCGCGCTCCATCGGGCCGTACTCGCTGATCACCCAGCAGCCGCTGGGCGGCAAGGCGCAGTTCGGAGGACAGCGCTTTGGAGAGATGGAAGTCTGGGCGCTGGAAGCTTACGGCGCGGCTTACATCCTGCAGGAGCTGCTCACGGCGAAGTCCGACGATGTTTATGGCCGCACCAAGATTTACGAGGCCATCGTCAAAGGCGAAGCGGCGATCGAGCCGGGCGTGCCGGAATCGTTCAACGTGCTGATTCGCGAGCTGCAATCGCTCTGCCTGGATGTGGAGCTGATTAAGTTCAACGAAAAGAAGCAGCTGGGAGCTGCCGCCGACGACTAAACGCAATTGCGAGCGCGGGCCGAGCTTTACGGCGGGCCCGCCGCTCGAACGCACTCATAGAACCTAATGGATGCGTCAGGAGGGCTTCCAATCCTGACGCGAGTTTTGAAGCTGGATTTGTAATCTGGAAGCCGCAACGGTGATCGCGACAGCTCATCACCAGCGCTGAAGCTGTATCAGCTCCAGCAGGGAGGACCTACTTTGTACCGTTCAAGCCCGTTCGACCTAGGAAACACCATTACTGATTTTGACAGCATCCGCATCAGCCTGGCTTCGCCGGAAAAAATCCGCAGCTGGTCGCATGGCGAGGTCACCAAGCCAGAGACCATCAACTACCGCACCTTCAAGCCGGAGCGCGATGGGCTGTTCTGCGCCCGCATTTTTGGCCCGGTAACCGATTGGGAGTGCCTGTGCGGCAAGTACAAGCGCATGAAGCACCGGGGAGTGATCTGCGATAAGTGCGGCGTCGAGGTCACGCTTTCAAAGGTGCGCCGCGAGCGCCTCGGCCATATCGAGCTGGCTTCGCCGTGCTCCCATGTCTGGTTCTTCAAGGGCCTGCCTTCCCGCATCGGCCATCTGCTCGATATCTCGCTGCGCGAACTCGAGTCGGTGCTCTACTTCGAGTCTTATGTAGTCATCGATCCGGGCGACGCTCCCGTCACCGAGGGCGAGGTCATCAAGGAAGAGACCAAGTTCCGCGAGCTCGACCAGCAGTTCCGTCCCACCGGCTTCAAGGCGATGATGGGCGCGGAGGCGATTAAAGAGCTGCTCAAGCGGTCGGATGTGACCGAGCTCACCAACGAATTGCGCGAGAAGATGAAGACCGAGACCTCGCTGCAGAAGCGCTTGAAATATGCCAAGCGCCTGAAGGTGGCCGAGGCCTTCCGCAAGTCCGGCAACAAGCCGCAATGGATGATCCTGGACGTGATCCCGGTGATCCCGCCGGAGCTGCGTCCGCTGGTGCCGCTGGATGGCGGACGCTTTGCGACCTCCGACCTGAACGATCTTTACCGCCGCGTCATCAACCGCAATAACCGCTTGAAGAAGCTGATGGACCTGCATGCTCCGGAAGTGATTGTGCGCAACGAAAAGCGCATGCTGCAGGAGGCGGTGGACGCGCTGTTTGACAATGGCCGCCGCGGCCGGGTGCTGCGCGGGGCCAACAACCGCCCGCTGAAGTCCCTTTCGGACACGCTGAAGGGAAAGCAGGGACGCTTCCGCCAGAACCTGCTGGGCAAGCGCGTGGATTACTCCGGACGCTCCGTCATCGTGGTCGGCCCTGAGCTGAAGCTTCATCAGTGCGGCCTGCCGAAGAAGATGGCGCTGGAACTTTTCAAGCCGTTCATCTATCACCGTTTGGAACAGACCGGCCAGTGCACCACTATCAAACAGGCCAAAGAGATGGTGGAGCAGCAGGACTCGGTGGTGTGGGACATCCTGGAAGAGGTCATCAAAGACCATCCAGTGCTCCTGAACCGCGCTCCTACCCTGCACCGTCTTGGCATTCAGGCGTTTGAGCCGGTATTGGTGGAAGGCAAGGCGATCAAGATCCATCCTCTGGTTTGCACCGCATTCAACGCCGATTTTGACGGCGACCAGATGGCGGTCCACATTCCGCTCTCACCTGAAGCCCAGGTCGAAGCCAGCGTGCTGATGCTGGCCTCGCATAACATCCTGTCGCCGGCCTCGGGTCAGCCGATTACCGTGCCCACGCAGGACATGGTGCTGGGAATTTACTACCTCACCAAGGGCAAGCCCGGCGCCAAGGGAGAGGGGCGCGCCTTCGCCAATATGGAAGAGGTGCAGCTCGCCCTGGAGGCAAAAGAAGTTGAGACGCTCTCACCGATCCGGCTGCGCTATTCCGGAGAGGTGATGGACCTGACCGCCGCGTATGACGATCAGGACCTGATGCATACCGAGCCGGTTGTGTATGAACGCCAGTACATCAATACCACGGTAGGGCGCGTGATCCTCAACGATTACCTGCCCAAGGGCATGCCTTACATCAATGGACTGCTCAAGAAAAAGGGCGTAGGCCAGCTGGTGAACTACACCTACCTGCGTTTCGGTCTTGAGACCACGGTGCGCATGCTCGACAACATCAAGCAGATGGGCTTTACCTACGCCACGCGCGCGGGCCTCTCCATCGGCATCGATGACATGGTGATTCCCGAGCACAAATACACACTGGTAAAAGACGCTGAGAAGCAGGTAATCAACGTCCAGCAGCAGTATCTGGACGGCGCCATTACCAACGGCGAGCGCTACAACAAAGTCATCGAAATCTGGTCTTCGATCACCGAAAAGGTCGCGGACGAGATGTTCGAGGTGCTCAAGGAAGAAGACAAGGCCGGGGCGATGAACCCGATTTACGTTATGGCCGACTCCGGGGCCCGCGGCTCGAAGCAGCAGATCCGCCAGCTCTCCGGGATGCGCGGACTGATGGCAAAGCCTTCGGGCGAGATCATCGAGACGCCGATCACGGCCAACTTCCGTGAAGGGCTTACGGTGTTGCAGTACTTCATCTCCACCCACGGCGCGCGTAAGGGCCTGGCCGACACCGCGCTCAAGACCGCGGATTCAGGCTACCTCACCCGTCGCCTGGTGGACGTGGCGCAGGATGTAATCGTCTCGGAGAACGACTGCGGGACGGTCGAAGGGATTTACGTCGGTTCGATCGTGGAATCGGGCGAGATCATCGAGCCATTGCGCGACCGCATTGTGGGCCGCGTATCGCTGGAGAAGATCAAGGACTACGAAGGAAATGTAATCGTCGACCTGAACCAGGAGATTACCGAAGAGCTGGCCAACTCTATCCAGTCGGTCGGCGTAGAGCGGGTGAAGATCCGTTCCGTGCTTACCTGCGAATCGAAGCGCGGGGTCTGCATCAGCTGCTACGGACGCAACCTTGCTTCCGGCCGCATGGTGGAATTGGGCGAGGCAGTGGGGGTGATCGCGGCGCAGTCGATTGGCGAGCCGGGAACGCAGCTCACCATGCGTACCTTCCACATCGGCGGCACCGCATCGCGGGTCTCCGAGCAGTCGCGGCTGGACGCGAAGAACAACGGCACGGTGAAGTTCATCAACCTGCAGACGGTCAAATCGAAGGCCGGCGATCTGGTGGTGATGAACCGCGCCGGCTCGATTGCGGTGCTCGACGATCGAGGACGAGAGAAAGAGCGCTACTCGGTGGTTTACGGCGCCAAGGTAAAGGTGAATGAAGGCGACCATGTCAGCCTGGGGCAGGTCATGGTCGAGTGGGACCCCTACACCTTCGCGATCCTCACCGAAATCGGCGGCACAGTCCAGTTCAAGGACCTGCAGGAAGGCCTTACCCTGCACGAGGAAGTAGACGAGGTCACCGGACTCTCGCGTCATGTAGTGGGCGAGTCGCCGGACGAAAAGCGGCAGCCGACCATCACCATCAAAAGCGGCAAGAACAGCCGGCGATACCTTATGCCTTCGCGCGCGCACCTCATGGTGCAGGATGGCGATGAGGTCTTCCCTGGCGACGTCCTGGCGAAGATCCCCCGGGAAACCACTAAGACGAAAGACATCACCGGCGGTCTGCCGCGCGTGGTCGAGCTCTTTGAAGCCCGCAAGCCGCGCGAGACGGCCATCATCAGCGAAATCGATGGCGTGGTGAAATTCGGAGAGGTGGCCAAGGGGCAGCGCAAAATCTATGTGACCGCCGATAATGGGACGGAGAAGGAATACTCGGTCCCGCGCGGCGTGCACATTAACGTGCAGGAAGGCGACCGGGTGCGCGCCGGCGAGCCGCTCATGGATGGCCCGCTCAATCCGCATGACATCCTCGCCGTGCTGGGAGAGCGCGAACTGCAAAGCTACCTGGTGAACGAAATCCAGGAAGTCTATCGTTTGCAGGGCGTGAACATCTCCGACAAGCACATCGAGGTAATCGTTCGCCAGATGCTGCGTTGGGTGAAGGTGGAAGATGTGGGCGATACCACCTTCCTGCTGGAGCAGCAGACCGATAAGTTCCGCTTCCGCGAGGAGAACGAAAAGGCGATCACCAACGGCGGCCGTCCGGCAACCGGACGTCCGTTGCTGCTGGGCATCACCAAGGCCTCGCTGGCGACCGACTCGTTCATCTCCGCCGCCTCCTTCCAGGAGACGACGCGCGTGCTCACCGAAGCTTCCATCCAGGGAGCGGTGGACCACCTGCGCGGCCTGAAGGAGAACGTGATCGTCGGACGGCTCATCCCCGCCGGAACCGGCATGGAGTTTTACCGTGGCGTAAAACTCGCACCGGAGCTGGAAGAGGCTGCCGCCAAGGTCCAGGAAGAGGTCACGCAGGCCTACGAAGAGGCCGAGCGTGCCCTGGAACTCATGCGGCAGGAAGGCGAAACCGAGGAGCTGGCAGCAGAGTAGTTTCTCCGGTTATCCATCATTTCAATCGCGGGCCGAAAGGTCCGCGATTTTTTTGTGCTGGAGATCAGGGAGGGCGGAGAGGGGGTAGCGTCTTTTCGGATGCTGGGCTGAATTCATGGCTTGCCCTATGGTCCGCATTGCCTGAATTCGTTCTTCCATTTACCCTAATCCCGAAATGATGAAATTTCTGGTGCTGCTGCGGCGCTCGGTCTGGAGGACCTTTCAGCATAATGGGTTCGCCATCGCCAAAGCGGCGGCTTACTCCGGAATCCTGACGCTCTTTCCTGCCTTTCTGGTAGTGGCCTCGATCCTTGCGGCATCCGATACTACATCGACAGTCATCCGGCAAATTTCCTACGCAATCGGCACGGTATTGCCGCCGGGAAGCACCGCTGTGGCCCTCAGCTACTTTGATTTAAGGAACCAGAAGCCTACGAATGTGATCCTGTCGGCCTCGGTGGTGATGCTGGCAGCCGCTTCTGGCGTGCTGATCTCGCTGATGGATGGCTTCCGCCGGGCTTACGGCATTCAGGACAATCCGTGGGGGTTCTGGTATGAGCGCGCCATGGCCTTTCTGCTGATCCCGCTTTCGTTGCTCCCGATGGCCTTTGCTACGGTGCTGGTCGCCTTCGGCAACCAGGTGGAAAACTGGTTCAGCCTTCATGCCTGGTATGAGCTGCGCCCATTTGTGGTCTTCTCCTGGCGGCTGGGGCGCTGGCTCATCTCTACGGTTACCAGCATTTCCGTGATCGCGCTGATTTACCACATGTCGATTCCACGAACGCAATCCTGGCGGCGGGTCCTGCCCGGGGCCACCCTGGCGACCGTACTCTGGTTTGGGGCCACGTTGGGATTTGGCTGGTATGTGACCCGCTATGCCAATTACGCTGTGATTTACGGTTCCCTGGGCGCGGCCATCGCCGTGCTGGTATGGCTTTATCTCGTCTCTATCGTGATCATGATTGGGGCGGAGTTCAATGCCCTGATCTTTCCCAAGCGGGAGATGTAAAGGTCTTCGCCAAGGCCATGAGTGGATCGATCGCGAAGGCGAAAATTGAGAGATACGCAGAGGTGAGGCCAATAGATTTTCCCTTCACTGCCACACTGGCAGATGACACCTATAAACCGTTTTCCCAAACCCCTCTCAAATGATTTAGCATGAGACAAGTAGTACAAAAACTAATCCATGGCAGCTTCAGAACTCTTTCCTTCGCCGGTTTCGGGCCGGCGTAAAGCAAAAATTGTATGTACCCTGGGTCCGGCGAGCAACAGCGAAGCTATGATCCGCGACCTCATGCGCATCGGCATGGATGTGGCCCGGCTGAACTTTTCCCACGGCACCCATGAAGAGAAGGCAAACCTGATCGAACGCCTGCGGAAGGTGGCGCAAAAAGAGGGAAAAACCATCTGCATCCTGCAAGACCTGCAGGGGCCGAAGATCCGCACCGGCCGCTTGAAATATCGCACTCCGGTGGCGATCAAATCCGGAGCGCGCCTTACCATTACGCCGCGCGACATTCCCGGCACAGCCACGTTAATCTCCACTACATTTAAGACCCTGGCGCGAGAGGTGGATCCCGGCGCCCGCATTCTGCTTTCTGACGGGCTGATCGAGCTTCGGGTGCGGCTGGTCCATGGTGACGATGTGGAATGCGAGGTCATTAATGGAGGGATCCTGGGCGAGCACAAGGGCATCAATCTGCCGGGAATCGCGGTTCGTGTTCCGTCGCTCACGGAAAAAGACGAGAAGGACCTCGAATTCGGGTTAAAGCATGGAGTGGACGCGGTGGGGGTTTCGTTTGTCCGCACCGACGACGATGTGCGCACGGTAAAGCAAAAGATCAGCGCGTATGGCTCCGATGCCTGGGTAGTTGCCAAGCTGGAAAAGCCGCAGGCGATCGAGCATCTGGAGAATATCCTGGAAGTCGCGGACGCGGTGATGGTGGCCCGTGGCGATCTGGGAGTGGAGATGCCGCCGGAAAAGGTCCCCATCATCCAGAAGCATGTGATTCGCCGCGCCGAAGAGTGGCGCAAGCCGGTAATTACCGCGACGCAGATGCTGGAATCGATGATCGAGAACCCGCGTCCCACGCGGGCGGAGGCGAGCGACGTGGCCAACGCCATCTTCGATGGGACGGATGCGGTGATGCTCTCGGCGGAGTCGGCGAGCGGAAAATATCCGCGCGAAGCGGTGGCCATGATGGCCAAGATCGTCTGCGAGACCGAATCTCAGATGGCGGCTTCGGCGCTGCCCAAGCGCCGCCAATTCAAGCGGCTTTCGATCTCAGAGACAATTTGCGAGTCGGTGGCCCATGCCGCCCAGGAATTGGACATGCAAGCCATCGCGGTCTTTACCGAGACCGGCACCACGGCGCGGCTCATCTCCAAATACCGGCCGCAAACCGACATCTTCGCCTTCAGCTACGTGCCCACGGTTTGCAATCGCGTGGGCATGTTGTGGGGGGTAAAGCCGGTCCTATGCGACCATACACCCATTACCGAAGAGATGGTGCGTGAGGCCGAACGAATGCTTCTGGAGAACCGGTCGGTGGAAGACCAGGACGTGATCGGCATCGTGGCGGGAACGCGCACCACCAGCGGCTCCACGAACTTCATGCGCCTCCACGTGGTGGGCAGCAAGGACCTGGATACGCCGGGAATGCCGAACCCGGAGCGCAGCAAGGCCGGCGCAACCAAGCACACTCCGGAGCGCCGCAAGAGCAAGTAATTCAGAATGTGGCGGGTATGGCTGCGGTTAGAACGCAGGGATGCGCGCCCGGAATACCTTGCAGCCGCGTGGCTGGTGGAGCGCGGTTTTGGCCGTTGACCCTTGACCCTTGGCCATTGATGCGACCGATCAGCGGCGACGAAACTAAGTTGCCTGCGCGTTCAGTCGCTCACTTTCCCTAATTGACCCACGGCCCAGGCTTGCCGGTGCCGCCGTCGTCCTCTTTCGGTGGCCGGTAATTCCCATATTCATCGAAATAGACATCGCGGTTGTGTTTCTTCATGTAGACCTGAAACTTCTTAGCGGCGCGGCGGCGCTTCCAGCGATAGTAGCCATTGCGCATCCCGTAATAACGTTCGGAGATGGAGAAGGCCGGGAGGAGCTTGCGGCGATATACCAGGGCGTGCCAGAGATATCCGGCGGCCAGTCCGAGCAGCATGACTATATAAAAAAGCGCGAAGTGGCTGAGGAGAAGATAGGCGATCTCGATGGCAGCGGTAAAAAATACGATGTACTTGACCGGAATCTGGATGGGGAGCGGGAAGAGCATGACCGGCGCATTGCGATAGAACAGGTAGAAGACCATCAGGATGGCATTGACGGCTGCGCCAGCGCCAATCGCGCCACCCTGGACAAGATGGGTCAGCGAGATCAGGAATCCCCCGACGGCGGCCGCGATCAGGCCGAAAAAATATAAGCCCATGAAGCGGCGGGGACCGATCTGCGACTCCACCGCCCCGCCGATGAAATACACTCCCAGCATGGCAAGGAAGAAATTCAGCGGGTCCACATAAACAAACCCATAGGTGACGAACTGCCATATCCAGCCGTGAGCAATGCGCCCCGGCTCTAAAGCCGCAAATTCGACGATCTGCTGCGCCCATGCTGAAGCAAAAGAGAAGGCAAGCAGCAGCACAACATAAATAGCTGCGCTGGCAATCACAATCTGGCGCACTGCCCCGCGGAAGGGGGGAAAGCCCATATCGAAAGAAGAGGTCCTTGGCATAAGTTTGAGTGGGCCGCTCGCGTTCTTAGAATAGAGCGTGAACGGTCCGGTGCTGTTGTCTATCTTTGCGGTTGCGGTATTACCACCATGCTGCGATGCCCTTTAGCATCGACCGAGCGCACGCCGAAGATCACATTGTCTTTTGATTGCTGAAATGTGGCCTTGGTCACCTTTCCTACCGAAGAAACCTGCTGCCAATAGGGCTGATCGCTGGCGCGCATCACCACCTCGTATCCGGCCGCCAGGTCTCCCGCGGGGAGCGACCAGGTAAGCGTAGTACTGTTTTCGAGGTCCCGCGTCAGGATGCGGAGATTCGCAGGCACGTCCGGGGCCGCAGCCAGCGCCCCCAGCGTGGCCGCATTCAGGCGAGCAACGTTGGTGAGATAGTTGAAGTCGACGAACTTCACCAAGTCCCCGAATTGGACGCCGTTCTCCACTCTTACGTTCTGGTGTTGATGATTGAAGTCTTCATGGTACTCGGTGAGCCGCACCGCCGCAAACCCCTCGGTATTGAAGGAAGTATGGTCTCCGCCGCGCAGGTAGCGGTCCCGGCGGAAGATCAGCATCGGGGCGAAGCCGGACAAATAGGTCTGCGAAGTTTCACGAATGAACCGGGCGAGCTGACGGGAGGAGGAGTCGTCCTCGCCTCCCAGGGCCTTGAGCAGTCGTATATCCGCGTCGCCGGCCGCGAGCGGCACCCCTTCGGAAAAGACGCGCACAACGTCTTTCCTCTGCTGGGTATCGCCGGGAGTGGTGTTGCCGCCGACGATGTCATTGTTGAGCACCCCTTCAATGTTCCAGCCCTGCTCTTTTGCCATGTGGGCGAAATGGCGGCTCCCGTTCAGCCCCTGTTCCTCGCCGGCGACGGTCAAGAAGATGATGGTGGCGGGAAATTTCAGCTTGCTGAGCACGCGCGCGCATTCCAGGCTAACAGCAGTCCCGCTGGCATCGTCGTTGGCCCCGGGCGCGGGATCGCTGGTGCTGACGGTATCGCTGTTGCGGGAATCGTAATGGCCGGTCACCAGATAGATGCGCTTGGCGTTCTCCGGGTCGGAGCCGCGCAGCACCGCATAGATATTGGTGATCTCCGTCGGGCGGGGAATGCGATCGGCAGGCTGCTCGACGAAGCTCTCGGTCTTCACTTCCAGGCATCCGCCGCAATCGGACGAATAGCGTTGAAATTCCGATTGGATCCACCTGGCCGCATTGGCGATCCCCAGTCCCTGGGCGGTAAGGGTTTCATTATTGACCGAGAGCGTGCTGCGGTTCTTAAAGCTGACCAGCTTCTCGATGGTCGCCTTCAGCCGCGCGGACGAGACTTGGCGCAGGGCGGCGGCTATTTGCGCGTCCTGAGGGTCGGGAGAAAGCGGCGCGAAGGTAAATGTCGAGCTCCCGGCCGAGGCCGCGGAGGGGGAATAGAAACTTTGAGCAACCGAAAGCGTGCCCATGAACATCAGAGAGGCGAATACAGCAGCTGCGATTTTGGAATTGTGCATTATGTCCTTTTCCCAGCTGAGCTCAAGGAGCCAGCGGTTGCGCAGATTGCATTTTAATCCGCGGCGATGACTTGACGCTTGGTCACATAAGATTCTAAAACTACGAAAGGTAGATTCTCCACTCCTGTGGGTTAGAGTGGCGCCTGAAGATCTTTGGAGGAAAGCAAATGGTCCTTTGTCCCGAATGTGAAAGCGATCTGGATATTGCGGAGGATGAGGTAGACGAGGGGGACGTCGTCACCTGCACGGAATGCGGTACGGACTTTGAAGTGGTTGGTGTAGGACCCCTGGAACTGACGAAAATTGAGGACGAAGAAGACGACGAAGACGAAGAGGAAGAAGAAGACGAAGACGGTGATTACTAAGCTCAAAGTCGCGGCCCTGGTGAGTTTTTTATTCTCCGGCGTGGCAATCTCCAGTGGGCTTGCGAGTGCGAATTTCGAGTCTCGCGAGGAGGTCAAACGGCCTTATGCGCTGCTTTATGGCACCGTCTATGACAGTAATAACCATCTGGGCTATGGGGTGAAGGTCAAGATCCGGCGCGCTGACGAGAAGAAAGCAAAGTGGGAGCTCTATTCCGACCATAGGGGCGAAGTCGCGCAACGGGTCCCTGCAGGCAAGGCCGATTATATTGTCTGGGCCGATGTAAAGACCCCCAAGGGCCAGCCAAAGCCGCAGACTACGGTGCATGTCGAGAACGATGAACGCCAGGATTTCTCCCTGCATCTTCCGTAGATTTCAGCTTACAATTGGAAAGATGTCCTAGAGAGGAGCTCTCTTAAAAGGAGGTCTCTTCAGGAGCTTTCTATGAAGCGCGCTTGGGTGGTTTTGGTGCTGCTGCTTGCACCTTCCGTTCTCTCTGCCTTCGCCCAGGGGACGGACGGAGGGTTCGCGGCCAGCAATAAGGCGAATGAACAGTCGCGCAGCATCACCGGACAGGTGCTGACCGCCGACGACCAGCCCATCGCTTCCGCCGTGGTCTATCTCAAAAATACCAAGACCCTGGCCATCAAGAGCTTTATTACGGAAAAAGATGGCGGTTACCGCTTTCACGCTCTCTCCCCGAATGTGGATTACGAAGTTTACGCCGAGTATGATGGGCATAAAAGCTCCACGAAAGTGTTGAGTGCCTTCGATACTCGCGCCAATATCACCATGCATCTGCACATCGACGTCAAAAAATAATTCCGCAAAATTCAAGCTCTCCAAATGGCGCGGCAGCAATGCTCTTTTCATCACTCGCCGGCAGTCAAAGCCAAATTTTTAATGAGGCTTGCGATGACCCCAACGGCCAAACTTTAGTTACTTCTGTTTGTTTTCAAGTGTTTACAACGATTGATAGCTCCCCTTATAGTGCTTACACCGTAGGCAAAGGCTTCGTTTTGGGAGCTTCCTCTCCGGTTGAAGAAGGTCACAGGCTTGTGAACACAGCCGCAACGACAGAGACAACAAAATCCAGGATTGGCCGTACTGAGTTGCTGGACTCGCTGGCGCAGGTGCTCGCTTGCTTCTCCTCGATTTCAAACGAGCAGATACTGCCCAAGATCACCGCACTCCTGGTCTCCCATTTTCGCGCGGCGCGCGCCGAGCTTTGGCTGTGGGACGAGACCTCCGCTTCGATCTACCTTACGCATCATTCGGGTAAACCGGCGGGACATCGCCGCGACTATATTGCCTCGGAAAATGGAGTTTTGGGCAAGGTGGCGGAGGCCCGCAAAGATATTGAAAATATCGTGCTCTCTACCTTTGGCGGCGAGGACCAGGAATTTGCGCAGCGCACGGGGCTGACGCACATCTCGGCTTATCCGTTGCTGACCGGCCATAAAGTCCTGCTGGGAGTTATTGCGATATATTCCGAGGGGCCGGCGACGGCCGAGCTGCTTGGCTTTTGGCATACCTACGCGGAGATCTGCGGCATAAAAATCCCGGACGTGCTGGTGGTCCAGGAGCAGCAGAAACAGATCACGCAGCTCTCGCTGCTCTATGAAGCCACCCGCCTGCTGAATTCAACCCTGGACCTGCCGGAATTGCTGGAACTGATCCTGCGCATTGCGCGCCAGGAGGTCCATGCCGAGCGGGGCAGCGTCTTTCTGGTCGATGCTCAGGAGAGACAGCTCTGGTCGATTGTGGCCTCGGGGCTGGAGCAAGAGGAGATCCGCGTTCCCTTCGGTAAAGGCATCGCCGGACACGTTGCAGAGACCGGCGAGATCGTCAACGTCGAAGACGCCTATGAACTGGAGTTTTTCGAGAAAAGCTTCGATCAGAAATTCAATTACCGGACGCGCTCTTTGCTTTGCATGCCGATCCGCCATCGGGCGGGAAGAATTGTGGGCGTGATCCAATTGCTGAACAAGACCACCGCTCCCCGCTTCGAAAAGCGGGATGAAGATTTCCTCTCCCGGCTTTCGGGCCACATGGCGATGGCATTGGAAAATGCGCGGCTCTATCGCGAGACGGTGGAGAGGCAGCAGATCGAAAAAGAGCTCTTCCTGGCGCGGGGAATCCAGCAGATGCTGCTGCCCAACGCCTTACCCGTAGTCCCGGGATATGAAATGGCCGTGGCCAATGAATTCTGCTCCGAGGTGGGCGGGGACTACTACGACTTTTTCAATGTCGGTCCGAAGTCACTGCTGCTCGTGGTGGCCGATATCGAGCGCAAAGGGCTTTCCGCGGCCCTGATCATGTCCAATTTGCAGGCCACGCTGCGGGCCCTGATCATGCATCGGCATTCCTTCGAGACCCTGACCGAGTCGTTGAATGCAATGATCTATAGCGACCTGAAGTCGGGGACAAACCTGAGCTGCTTTCTGGGCATGGTGGATACGGAGCGCAATGGACTGCAATTCATCAATGCCGGCCACGTGCCTCCAATCCTGGTCTCAGGAGAAAAGGGAAGTTACCAGCTACTGCAAAATGGCGGCATTGTGATTGGGCTCTTTCCCCGCGCCGAATACAATCGAAGCTCGGTAGAGTTGCATCCCGGGGATGTTCTGGTTTGCTGCACCGATGGAGTGCTTGAGGCGCGCAACGACGATGGCGAGGAATATGGCGCCAGCCGGCTGGCCCAAGCCGCGGTGCAACAAAGAGCAAAGAGCGCTGCGGAGATCGCGAAATGCCTGATCCAGGAGGTCAACGCCTGGTGCAATCATATTCAGGCGGACGATAAGGTGCTGATGGTCCTGAAGGTCGTCCCGGAGAGCGCCCCTCCCTCCGCAAACAGGCCTCAAGCCCTTCCCGCGCAATCCTAGCTGGCTTCCATATGCCGCGCGAATTCTTTATAAGCCTGCGCTGCCTCCACTCCCATGGCGTTGTGATAACGCGTACGAAAATTCTCATAACAAATCACAGACGTGGCCTCGGCGATCTGCTCCTGGGTAAAACGCTGCCGCAGTTTGCGAAAGAGTTGCAGGTCTACGTCGATGGGAGTTCGGGTAATATCGTCGGCATATTTGAGCAGCAGGTCCTCGCGCTCGGAGAATCCGGGATGGCGGGCGCCATTGCGCGCGGCCTCGACCAAGTCGGCGGACCATCCCAGGGAGAGGCACTGCTGCGTCCGTTGTGCCACGGTATGCTCACAGCTCATCCGCATGGCAGCGCGCAATTGCAAGAGCGCGTGCAGATTCGGAGGCAGTGAGCGCTGCAGGAGCGTCTCCATAAAGTCGGGCTGAGAAGGCATGGCGGGCGAGATCGCCGGCCAGCCGCCCTCCGGCTTAGGGAGCGCTCGCGCGTGGTTCCAGGGAAACGACCGGTTCCTCAGGGTCGAGCGCAGGTAAGAGTGCCCGCGACGAACATAAGGGCGCGCAACCCTCAGGGCGTTATTCAGAAAGCTGCGGAATCGCTGCTGTTGCCGATCCAGGAAAACGTACAAAGGCATAGGCTGCCGGGATTGTTGAGACATAATTCAGGTCTTGACAGAGATGCAGAGCTTTTATATTGGATGCAACTCGAGTGCCAGATCATGATATATCACAAAATCCCAACAACCCGCAGAAACAAACAGGCGGACCCCAATGCGAAACAGTAATTCTTTCTCGCGCGACGGCAAAATTGCCCTGCCGCGTGGACAGTAATCGACTATATCGACACCTCCACAGGCGCGGCGCAGGATTTTTTTGTTTTTCCTTGCTTAACCCCACCAAAACGTAGAAGATGCCGGGTGACAAGTGGAACAAGAGTCTTCGATTGAAGGAGCACACCTATGTTCTCTGGCTTCAAGAAATTTATCTTCCGGGGAAATGTTGTCGACTTGGCCGTGGCCGTGGTCATCGGCGCCGCATTTGGCCGGTTAGTCAATTCGTTTGTGACAGACATCCTTACCCCGCTGATTGCGGCGATTGTGGGCAAGCCGGATTTTTCGGCCCTGGTTGCCGATGTGCACGGAAGCCATATCACTTATGGGATTTTCATCAACACTCTTATTTCTTTCCTGCTGGTTGCAATCGCGGTGTACTACTTTGTGGTGGCCCCGATGAACTATTACAACGATCTGCGCTTGCGAGGGCAGGCCCCGGCGGACCCTACTACAAAGAAATGTCCGGAATGCGTGAGCGAGATACCGATTGCGGCGCGGCGGTGTCCGCAGTGTACCGCAGTGTTACAGCCTGGGATGTGATTGGAAAAACTGCCAGATAATCTGGCTGGCGTCGAAATCGCGATCGACCCGCCCGATCAGCCATCGCGGCAGGTACTGGCTGCCTCCGGGCCAGGTGTGGCCTCCGCCGACGATCTTATAGACCACGACCTCGACATTGGTCTTGCTGTCGCGATAAGTCGTGAATTCGGCCTGGGTATGGTCGCGCCGGTCGGTGTTTGGGACTTGCTGCTGCTGTCCTTTAGCGGAGATGTGGTCTTGCGCGACCCAGAATTGCGCGGTCGCATCGAGAGAGAGAACGCGAACCCGGTCGCCGGCAACGTATCCGCCATTAATTGGGACAAATTTGTCCTGGGTCCCATCCATGAACAACATGGAGATGGGGCGCGAAGGCCTGCAGCTATGGATAAAGGCCTCGGGCAGGGTAGCCGAAACCACCGCGACCGCGGCAATTTTGCCGGTAAGCTCACATGCCAGACGGATGGAGAAGAACCCGCCATTCGAGATGCCGGTGGCGTAGACCCGTGACCCATCGACATGTTTATCTTTAATGAGCTGGTCAATTAAGGCAGAGACAAAGCCGACATCGTCGGCCGAAGTGTTTACCAGGGTATCGTTCCAGTGGCGATCGATTCCTTCCGGGTAGGCCACGGCAAATCCATGCTGGTCGGAGACGGAATTCAGGTGGGTAGTCTCGGCCATCCCGGAGGCCTGTCCCCCACCTTCATGGAAGGCCAGAACCAGGGGGAGCGCCTGCCCCGAGGCGGCATTCGGCGGAAGATGCAAATAGTAAACGCGGTCCGAGGATCCGACTTTGATGTGGTATTTCGTGCCGAAGTCTGGCTTCGGCGCGCTGAAGAGAGAACAGGCAAATACGACTGCCATTGCCAGGAGCATCAGGAGCCGGGACATATCCTTAATTGTAAGCTACAGCTATAAAGCAGGGCCGGAGTCCGCCTATGTTCAGAGATTTAAAGGTGCAATGGCCCAAGCCGTATAAAAACCGGGATTGACATTTTTGTGTCTATAATTCAGAGTTGCCCTGTGATATGCTGCCCGCCTATCCCCTCAGGTGGTATTGTGCACGCGGCAGCTGTTATGACGATGTCTTCGGAACGCAGGTCCCAGCCCCGGCTCGCGATCAGGACTCCCGCCAAAATCATAAGCGGGAGCGGCGAGATCCCCTGCTATACCCGCAATCTGAGCAAGGACGGATTTTTTCTTGAGTGCACGGGCGGGGCCAGTTGCGGCTCCCAGATTGAAGTCCTGCTGCTGATGCCAGGTGAACTCGGAGGCGGCGAAGAGGTTTGGGTCCACTGTCACGCCCAAGTCAAAAGAGTAGAAGATTCGCAGGACTGCAAGCGTTTTGGGATCGCCGCCGCAATTTTAAAAACCGAGACGTTCGAAGGCATCTCATTCTGAGCGGCGCCGAGCCAATGCCTGAAAAAGAACCCGCCCGGGCGCTCTCAGTCCATTTGAACTGGAGCACCCATGGGCGGGAAATTTGATTCTTGCCTGGGCTGCTCTACTGATTGGCGCGTGCCTGGCTGAAGTCTTTAGCAACCTCATTGGTAAAGGCAGTGGCAGCAGCGGGGGCCGGCATGTTTCCACTCAGGAGCGCCTGGAACGGAACAGCCCTTCCATAAAGCTCACGAGTGGTGTCGTTGTCCTGCTTTACCTCGGCGCCATTGAGTTCCAGCCCTGCAAATAATCCGCGCGAACGAGAGTAAGTCAGAATCTCGGAGTTCAGCTTCCAATCGGTATCGGCGGAGGCGGAGCGTCCGATCGGCCCGGCGGCAGCGTTGGCGTCCACTCCAATCTTGAATTTGCTGCTGAGCAAATGCTGGACCCCTTGATCGTTCATGACCAGCATGAGCACATCGACGGATTCCCCGCCGATCTGCAATCCATAACTTCCTCCGCTCAGGCTAACAGGCGCCGGAGCGCTCCAGCCACTGGAGGTACGGCAGGTAGCGAAGCCGCGGCCATAGCGGCCGCCTACGACAAAGCCCGCCTTCTTCATGCCCGGAATCATGACTACGCATTTGGCATGGGAGAGAAGGTTTTCCGGCACTCCCTTATCGGATGCGGCAAAGATCTCCTGCAGCGCGGTTGCGGACGCGTTGAGGCGGTCAGCAACTTTTCCCGAAGTTTGGGCGTTGCTGTTGTCGGTCGCGGCCTGGGTACCGCTATTGGTCTGCATACCGCTGTTGCTCTGCGCGCCGGTAGTGGATTGCGTGCTGGAGGTTGCAGCAGGAGCGTTCGCGTTCTGGTCCTGCGTGGTCGTGCTGTTGCTGCTGGTTGAAGGTGTAGTGGCATTGGTCTGGGCAAAGCAAAGGCTCGCGAATGCCAACATAAAAAAGACTAAAATTTTGTTCATTCCATTTCCTTCCCTGATTCTCACGGTAGGATGGCAATTGTGAGAGCCCGGATGCCAACGGCGCGCGGAGCCTAGGCGCATTCTGGAAGCGAATCACGCTGTGAATGGAGGGATTAAATAGGATCTGCGAAGGGCGGCGCCGATCCCACGATTCAACATGCTCTAAGGGAAGGTAAGCTGACGATGCCACATCGGTACATTCTTTTCTACAAGCCATTTGGGGTGTTGAGCCAGTTCAGCAGCAACTCGGAGTCGAGGCCTTCCTTGAAAGACTACATCCCAATTAAAGATGTTTATCCGGTGGGCCGTCTCGACCATGACAGTGAAGGCCTGCTCCTGCTGACCGATGATGGAGGGCTGCAACACCGGCTATCGGAGCCGAAGTTCGGCCACCCACGCACTTACTGGGTCCAGGTCGACCGGGTACCGGAGGAAGAGGCAGTGCGGCAGCTAGCGCAAGGCGTGGTCATCCAGGGTCAGCGCACCCGTCCAGCGCAGGCTCGATTGCTATCCGCCGCTCCCGAACTCGCGCCGCGCACTCCGCCAATTCGTTTCCGCAAGAATGTTTCCACAGCATGGATCGAGATCACGCTCACCGAAGGCCGCAACCGGCAGGTGCGCAGAATGACCGCCGCCGTGGGGCACCCTACATTACGTCTGGTGCGGGTCGCGATTGGCAGCTTGCAGTTGGCTGGCCTGACTCCAGGGGAGTGGCGGGAACTTACCCCCAAAGAGCTCCAGGGATTGAAAACAATGGGAGAGGCAAAGCAGAAGAAATAATTGCGTGTCCCTGGATGCGAAGAGCTGCCGTTTTCCCGATTTTTCGATGGACACTCTTCGGCGCTTGCTCATCCAATTATCTGTCGGAGAGAATGAACGTTATGCGTGAGACTATGAAACAGGAACAAGGAGACTTTGGGTTTATTCCCATATTGTTTGTGGCAGTTGTGGTTGCATTCACAGCCGCCGTGCTCATCATTGGATGGATTTGGAGCTGGGTGCATCTGCGCGAGCGGGAGCAGGGCGTCGTGGTCGGCTGCAATGTACCCGCGCAGGTGGAGATCGCCCGCGCTGTCCGGCGGTGAAATCGTTCAACGTAAATAGTCCCTCTAATGGCCCTTTCAATAGCCTGCCGAATCCGCGCAGGCTTTTATTTTCTATGCCTCCAAAGCCTGTTCCAATGAGGCGTTTGCGCATTGCGGGTAGCGCGCGGGCTGCCATTCTTAAGTTGAAAATTGATGCCTTTGGTAACTACGCGGGAGAGCTGGATGCAGGTTATAGTCTGTGACTGGTAAATACCCGAAAAAGGCGGAAGCATGGCACAACAGACTGGCTCCAAACCAGAAAGCGAGTTGATTTACCAAGGCCCCCTGATTGGCATGAGAGAGGCAAAACAGAAGTCCCCGGCAAGCGAAACCTCGGCCCCTAAGAAACCAGCGGCCTCAGAGAACAGCTCTGGAAGCCTCGGCCGCGAGGCCGTGGGCGTCACCGTCGGGTCAAAATAGAGGGCCTGCGCGGTTCCATCGCGGAGGGCAGCCAGCGCCGAATTGGGCTGGCCGGAGTCGGGAAAACTTTCTATGCAGCCCCTGCCCAGCCAAATTGAAGGATGTTTCTTATGAATAGCGGTCCGGCATCGACACAAACCGTTTATGGCAAGAGCGGGATGAGAGAAACCGTCTTTGATGAAAAGACCTTCCGGCCTAAAAAACCGGACACCACTACTTCCCGCGCGGCGATGACGAGGTCCTCCCGCAAATATGCCTTCAAGTTCCTGGTGGCCGCGGTCCTTTCCGGAATCGAATATTATTCCCCGCAGGCGGATGGAGGCGTAGAAAATGCAATCTCCCTGGGGACGTGCATTGTCTTCGTCCTGCTTTCCTTCTTCGCATACAAGCTGAGCCGGGGCGCATTCCTGGTCGCTATTGCGATCTATAGCTTCAGCACATTATTGATGGTGGGAGCGATTCTGTGGACCGCCTTCCATTCCGATCTGGGAATGCCCTACGTGTTGACCTATTGGAAGCGGCTGGGGGCGCGTGGTTTTTTGATATTGAACCTGCGCCAGCAGTACTGCCAGCTCAGCGATCTTTACGAACTGGAAAACATCTAGCTTCAACCCCATATATTCGCCTATTGTTCGCTTTCCGGTGTACACTTCAAGGTGCCATGGAAGCGATGACCAACTGTGCCCTGTCCGGGCCGGAGCGGGTGAACTGGCTGTTTCTCGATCTGAATTCCTACTTCGCCTCCGTAGAACAGGAGCTGCAGCCGGAGCTTCGTAACCGGCCAATAGCGGTGGTCCCTGTAATGACCGACAGCACCTGCTGTATCGCCGCGAGCTATGAGGCAAAAGCCTTCGGCATCGGCACTGGGACGGGTGTTGCCGAGGCCAAACGCCTGTGTCCTGAATTGAAGGTCGTTCCCGCGCGGCACCGCCTCTACGTCCAGTATCACCACAAAATTATCGCGGCGGTGAGTACCTGCCTCCCTATCAGCAAGGTGGATTCGATCGATGAGATGGCCTGCCGGCTGATGGGGCGGGAGCGCCAGCTTGCGAACGCCCTTCAGCTTGCCGGGAAGATCAAAAAAGCGGTCCGCAAAGATGCAGGCAATTATTTGCGTTGCTCGATTGGGATCGCCCCCAACCGTTTTCTGGCGAAGGTCGCATCCGACATGCAAAAGCCGGACGGCTTGACCGCCATTACGCTTCCTCAACTTCCCCACTGTCTTTATAAGTTGGCCCCCTCGGACCTTCCTGGAATTGGATGGCGGATGAATCTCCGCCTGCAGCAGAGGGGCATTTACACCATGGAACAGCTTTGCGCGCTTTCCGCGGCGGAGATGCGCAATATCTGGGGCGGGGTGGTTGGAGAACGCTTCTGGCATTGGCTGCGCGGCGCCGATTTTGATCTGCCGGAATATATGCAGGGCAGCATCGGTCACCAGCACGTGCTTCCTCCCGAGTTGCGCACCGTGGAAAAGGCCCGCGCGGTAGCGCAAAAACTTTTGCATCGCGCCGCCACCCGGCTGCGCAAGATGAAAATGTGGGCCGGCGGGCTCTCCGTATATGTGAGCTTCTCAAGAGGCAGAGAAAAGAATATCTGGGAGTCGCATACCCGCATTATGGAGTGCCAGGACACGATGACCCTGCTGGAGACCTTTGCCAAGCTGTGGAGAGGATGTCCTGAAGGAAAGCCTACTTTCATCGGCGTCGCCCTTTATGATCTTGTCCCTGACTGCCTGCACACAATTTCCATTTTTCGAGAAGAGGAAAAGCGCCTGCGGCTGGCACAGGCGATGGACAGGATCAACGGCAAATATGGGGCCAATATGGTGTATGCCGGCGGAATCCATCATGTGCGCGATGCTGCACCCATCTGCGTGGCGTTTTCCAGCATTCCTGAGTTCGAAACTTAAGAGATCTTAAAATCGGCGAAACTGCCGTCCGGCAAGCGGATACTGGTGGGAATGGGAGACTCACTCTACCTGAGTCTCCCGTGAGCGTTTGAAACTATGGTCCCATCGCATCGGGATAGCAAGCATCCTGCGATAAAGGCCTCGCAGCCGGAGGCGAGGGCGGGGTCTTCCAGGGGATATTGGTGAAATCGAAGAATTCCGAGAGGTCCGGCTGCGCCGCATCGCGCGCCGTCAAATAACGCTTGTTGCCAAGGAAGCGATCTTCCACCAGCTTGAGCACCGCAGTGTGGTCCATCGGCGTATGCGAGACATAGTGCTTCCTGGTGAACGGCGAGATAATCAGGTTCGGCACGCGGAAGCCAAGTTGGGCGGCAAAGCCGTATTTGGCGGCTGCGTCGGCGGGGCTGGTCCCAGGTTCACCGGTCTGCAAATCGCAGTGGATCGTGCCATTTGCCAGGCAGGGGAAATAGCCGTCCGGATTTACCGCAATGCTGCTGATATCCGTAGCCACGCCCAGAGCGGGATCGGTATTGTCGTTGGTGTGCAGCGGCACAGGAGGAACATGGTCGTAAGGGCCGCCGGCTTCGTCATAGCTGAGGAAAAACGCCGAGTCTGTCCATGACGGTCCGTGCATCAGCGCGCTGACGATTTCCGCGATCTGCTGCTGCCCTTTCAGGATGGACTGCTGATAGCCAGGATGTTCGTCATTATGGCCGTACGCCGCCTCGATGAAGGCAAAGCTGGGCAACGTCCCGTTTTGCGCATCGGCAAAATATTGAGACAAGGGCGCAATATGGTGAGGGTCGATGCAGAAGGAATTGGTAGGATCTCCCACCACCATCGATCCCTGGGTAGTCCCGGTGCAAACAGCGTGCGTAGGATTGGCGTAAATGTATTTCGAAAATCCGGTGAAATCGGTGTAGGTGGTTGCAGGGAAGTAGCTTCCGTTCTTTGGCGAGCAGTCGTCACTGGTCGAGCCGGTCAAGCAGCCGCCTTGAGTTTCGGAATAGTAAACCGTCCAGGAGACCCCGGCATCGTCCAGCCGGCTGAAAATGGTTGGAACATTCATATCGGGGAAGTGATCGTCATTGAAAGGATCGCGGACCAACCCCTGAGTAGTGCCTCCGGTCATGGTTGCGATACGGTTAGGGGCGCTCTTGCTGGCGACGGGCGAAAACCAACGGTCGGAGACCGCGAATTGCGAGGCCATGTAATAGTAATAATTCAGGAAATCCTGGTCGTAATAACCCATGGCCCGCCTGCCCACCAGATCGGTAAATGAGCCGCTCGGCGCGCCGTTTTTCGCGCCATATAAAGCGTATCCTTCCGCGGTATGCACAAACCCATCCATCAGGATCTTACGAGTGCTGCTAAAGTCATAGCGGTTTACGTCTCCAAAGCTTTCCTCCCATGCAGCGGTGTCATCGTCGATGCAGGTAGAGGCGAGCTTGAAGAGGCCAAAGGACACTCCCTGGTCATCCTGGTTGGTAATGGTGTTCAGCTTGTCATCGATGCCGTCAACATCGTATTCCTTGCCATCGTCCCCGATATTCCATCCATTGGACTTGCGGTAAGGATTCAGCATTCCAAAATAACTGTCGAAGGAGCGGTTCTCCTGCAACATGAAAATGATGTGGTTCAAAGCGTGGATATCTTTTGGGTGAACGACGGTGACAGTTACGGTTGCCGTGGCGCTCTGGCCGTTCGTTCCCTGCGCAGTCGCTGTATACGTGGTGGTAGTGTCAGGCCGTACCGTCAGCGTTCCACCAGCACCCGGTAACGTACTGGATGTGCTGGTCACATTGTCCGTCACCACTACCTGGGTGGAGTTGGTGGCTGTTACCGTCAAGACGGTTGACTGCCCCGCCGTAATGGATGAGGATGCCGCGCTAATAGTAACTGTTGGAGGAGCGGAAATGGTGACCGTCGCCTGGGCAGTAGCGGCGCCTCCCGCTCCGGTTACGGTGATGGTATAAGTCGTGGTCTGTTGCGGCGAGACTGCAATAGAGCCGGAGGTCGGGACCGTTCCGATTCCATGATCGATTTGCGCCGAAGTGGCGTTGGTCGAGGACCAGCTCAGGGTTGCGCTCTGCCCGGCGGCGATGGTGGCCGGGGA